>JAFMDF010000496.1 GCA_017857395.1 Bacteroidota bacterium
TTATGGTATAGTTCAGATAGTTATTTTTGTAGTATAATAAACGTTACCATTTTATAAGTGACGAGGTAGAAAATAAGTTTTAAAGTTTGAACGAAAAGAGGATTGAAAAAAGATAAAACTTGCAGGTATTAATGTGTAAAAAAACGAATAGTTCTCCCATGACTTATCACAAAAGACATAAAAAACTTTGGAACATGAAATAAAACGGGAATTACAACCTTCCGTATATACTCATAAGAAGAAGGCTATTTTGCTCCAGCTTTAAAACAAAAGAATTAGCGTGTTTCAGATTCCAAAAATAAAGCCTCCTACGGTAATCGTAGAAGGCTTATTTTTTCACATTATTTTATAATCAAAATTGTAATCCTACAATTTATCTTACATAATCAATTCTTTCTCTGATTCCAAAATGGTTAAAAATTCTGGATTTAGAATAGTCTCTTTGGCAGATGCTGTTTTAGGCATTTCGTACTTGAAGTAGAATTTCATCGTATGAACTTTACTTTCATAAAATTCAGCAGATTGTGTCAAGTTTCCAGTTACTAATGCTTCCTTAGATTTAGTCGCCATCTTCAACCATTGCCAGCCGATAACAATCGTACTTGCAAACTCCATAAAAATAGAGGCATCCGCTAAAAACTTATCATAATCTCCTTTCATCGCATATTGAATCAAGTATTGCATCACTTCCTGCACTTCTTTCATCTTACCGCCTAAAATTTTAGCATAAGGCTTTAATTCATCGTAAGTGTTCGCTGCTTGGATAGCATTTTGTACTTCTGTCATCAACGCCATCAATCCTTTTCCGTTTTGAGCAGTCGCTTTTCTACCCAATAAATCTAAAGATTGAATACCTGTTGTGCCTTCATATAAAGCCATGATACGAATATCTCGGTAATATTGCTGTAGTGGGAAATCTAAACAAAAACCATAGCCTCCTAAGATTTGTAAACCTGTACTCACAGAAACTCGACCCATTTCAGATGGATAAGTCTTTACAATCGGTGTCAACATTTCTAATAATAGATTCGCATCTGCCTTCTCTTTTCCTTCCGTTATAGATTGTACGTCAACCAATCGACTTGCTTCCATGCATAAACTCAATGCACCTTCAGAAACTGCTTTTTGTAATAAAAGCATTCTTCTTACATCAGGGTGATTGATGATTAAAGTCTGTCCTTGAGAAACATCTTTCCGTCCTCCTGTACTTAATTTTCTTCCCTGCGGTCTTTCTTGCGCATATTGTAAAGAAGCATAATAAGCCGCAGAAGCAATAGATGCTGCATTCAAACCAACATCAATTCTTGCACCATTCATCATTTGGAACATGTGTGCCAAACCTCTATTTTCTGTACCAACTAACCAACCGTAACAATTATCCTCTTCTCCAAAAGATAAGTGAGCCGTTGCATTCGCTCTTTGTCCTAATTTTTGGAAATCGCCTGCTGCTTTTACATCATTGCTTTCCAAAGTACCGTCTGCTTTAATTCGCTTTTTAGGAACAATAAATAAAGAAATCCCTTTTGTTCCAGCAGGTGCACCTTCAATTCTTGCTAAGAATAAATGAATGATATTATCTACACATTGGTGGTCTCCACTAGAGATAAAAATCTTTTGTCCTGTAATTTTATAAGAACCATCTGCTTGCGGAATAGCAGCAGAAGTAATATCAGATAAAGAACTGCCAGCTTGTGGTTCTGTCAAACACATGGTACCACCCCATTCTCCATTTAACATTTTAGGAACATACATCTCTGACTGTTCTTTTGTACCAAAAGAAGTAATCAAATGAGCAGCACCCGCTGTTAAACCACCATACATCACCAATGGATTATTGGCAGCAGTTAGAATATAGCCTGTAGCTGAGGCAGCCATAAAAGGCAATTGCATGCCTCCGTGTTCAGCATCGAAAGTTCCACCAATCAAGCCCATTTCTCCAGACTTCTGGATAACATTTTTTACTTGTGGGTGTACCAAAATTTCACCATCCTTAAAAACGGCTGGCTTTTCATCCATTTCTTGATAGTAAGGGAAAAATTCCTTGTCTCCTAAATCTTTAGAAGAGTCAATAATGAAATCAATGCTTTCTGCATCAAAATCCTGAAATCTTTCAGAATCCAATAAACTATCAAGGTCGTGAACTTCGTGTAATAAAAATTTTATGTTTTCTACACTACAATATTTATCTGCCATCTTTATAAATTTTTAGGAATTATAATTGGTTAATATAATTAAGTTAATAAATGAATTTCTAAATGGTCATTGCTAATAGTTCGCCTCGCACTCGTTCAAAAATCGTTCTTCCTTTTTCGGTAGCGTAGGGATATAATAAATTGGCAATGGTGATTAATCCCTCTTCTAAATTATTATTTTCTTCGCCTCGAATAATCTGTTGGGTTAACCAAAAATGCAAAGTCATCCAAATACTATGCGCTAAAGATTCGTAGACCCCTTCAAAAGGCTCTGCTACTAAATCTCCTTTTCCGACAGACATAAACATCAAATTGCGAATGATTGATTTTTCTTGCGCAACTTGCTGTTGATGTAATACTGCCAAGGTTGGATAAGAACGAATAATCTCTAAAGTATCTTGATAAAAAAAACGAAACTCCGAAATATGTTTTAAATAACCTTGAGCTACATATAGAGGGTCTTTCGTTGGATTCATAAACTGATTCCCTACTGCCATTTCCTCTAATCGCTTAATCATAAAGCGATAAACAGAGTCTAATAACTCTTGCTTTTTTTTATAATGATAAGAAACATTCCCTGGGCTAATCCCTAAATCATCTGCAATATCTCTAATACGCACATTGACCACCCCTCTTTCATTAAAGAGTTGAATGGCTTTCTGAATGATATTTTGACGCGTTTTACTCAAAGAATTTCATTTATTTAAAACATTGTTAGCGAATATTCGCTACAAATATAATAAATTTTATTAAAAATAGTTCCGTTGTACTAATTATTTTTAAATTATTAGTATCAAAAGATAAGCCAAGTCTATTTTTTTAGTTAAGAAACCTTATTTTATTAATTCCACAAAAACCATTACAGGAATAAGGAGAAGTGATTTTTTAATTTGTAAATAGCCGCTATCAGATAAATTCTTAAGTTTCATCAATTTTTTCTATTTCTTTTAGCAGAGATGCCTAATTTTACATACTAGATTATCAATAAACGGCTGTTAGTAAATAAAATTTATGTGTATGAAACTTAGATACTTATTTTTGGGATTCTTAATCCTAGCAGGTACAACTGCTTGTGAAAACGTCAATCCCAATTTCCAAGCAGAAGCAAAAAATGCAGAATTTCTACATCGCTCCATGAAGCAATTAACGGATGTAATTGTGCATGATATTTTCTCTCCGCCGCAAGCAAGCCGGATTTATGCTTATACTAGTATTGCCGCTTATCAGGCAAGCGTAGTAGATTATCCAGCATACAAAACATTAGATGGGCAATTAAAGGAATTAGCCAATACGCCTCAACCAGAACAGGGAAAAGAATACTGTTTTCCCTTGGCAAGTGCTCATGCATTTTTAACGGTTGGTAAAGCATTAATTTTTTCTGAAGATAAAATACAAAAATTTCAAGATGAATTATATGCAGAGTTTACCGCTTTGGAAATGCCGGCTGCCACTTATAAAAGGTCGATAGCTTATGGCAAGCAAGTTGCCGACCATATTTTAGCTTGGGCAGATAAGGACATGTATAAGCAAACTAGAACTTTTCCTAAATATTCTATTCCAGAAGACCCAGGACAATGGCGACCAACACCTCCTGATTATATGGACGGGATTGAACCACACTGGAAAAAAATTCGTCCGTTTACACTAGACTCTGCTGACCAATTTCCGCCTCCTCCACCTACGCCTTATGAAGAAGATAAGAGCAGTCTTTTTTATAAAGAAATGATGGAAGTTTACACGGTTTTAAATGAAGAGAAAGAAGAAAAAATTGCCATTGCAGAATTTTGGGATTGTAATCCTTATGTCTCGCATCATAAAGGACATGTAATGTTTGCGACTAAAAAGATTACGCCTGGTGGTCATTGGGTAAATATAGCTGCATTAACAGCAAGAAAGACAAAAGCGGATTTTATGAAATCCGCAGAAACTTATGCCCTAACGACGATAGCTTTAGCAGATGCTTTTATTAGTTGTTGGGATGAGAAATATCGGTCTAAATTAGTTCGTCCAGAAACGGTGATTAATCGTATGGTTGACGAAGATTGGGCACCTGCTTTGCAAACGCCTCCTTTCCCAGAATATACAAGTGGACATAGTGTCATTTCTAGAGCAGCGGCGGTTGCCTTGACCAGTATTTATGGGGATAATTTTGCCTTTGATGATGATACGGAAGAAGAATATGGTTTGCCAACTCGTTCCTTTAAATCCTTTTTAGAAGCATCAGACGAAGCGGCAGTTAGTCGTTTATATGGTGGAATTCATTATGCGCCTGCTTGTTTTAATGGCGTGGAACAAGGTGAGAAAGTTGGTGATTTTGTGGTGAGTCGGGTTAAATTGAAAAATCCGATTGGCATGAATGAATAAAGTTTAGTCATTAAGCTGAAGCACAGATAATTCAAACCTGTGCTTCAACTTGATTATGCAGGCTTATCACCTAAATAGTCCAGCTACAAATAAAACCACCACTGCGCCAATTACAGAAGTTATTAGAGAACCTGTCAACCCTCCGCCTACAGATATTCCTAATTCACCTAATAGCCATCCACCTACAAAAGCCCCTATAATACCTAGGATAATATTAACAAGTAGCCCGAATCCTCCACCTTTCATGAGTTGACCTGCAATCCAACCTGCTGCTGCACCAATTAGTAAAAAATAAATTAATCCTTCCATAATAGTTAGTTTTTATTTTTAAATAATCTACAATATAATAATTTATTTATTACTACAATAACAAAACTATATTTTAAAATGCATCAAATATTAGAATTGGCGTTATGAGAAAAATATAATATTAAATTATTTTTTCTAAAAATAGGGAACGCTCAAAAAATGAATAGCGTTATAACGCTAGGTTCGCCCAAAATTAGTTAATAAAATAAAATATTATCAAAAT
>JAFMDF010000497.1 GCA_017857395.1 Bacteroidota bacterium
ATTTTCGATTATCAATTACAAAGCCGTATTTCATACTATATTTTTCGTTTTAAACAGTATTTTATATTAAACACCAAATGTATGTAAATATTTTCATGTTTTCAAATGATGTTGAACCTAAAAGAGGGAATGATTTACAATCATTCCCTCCTTTATAAAATATATATTCATTTTAAATCAAAACATTACTTTGCTAGTGTTGACGGACAAACAAATGCGGTCGTCGGAATCTTCGATAAAAAGGGATTAATCCTTTTCCACAAAATTATACCTACCATAAAGAGAATGGATGAAAATCATCATAAAGAGGTGATAAAATTCATTAGTAAAAAATTAAAGTTGGCTTAGGATTAAGCATTACAAAGAAGATTGCTTACCAAAAAATTACAAAAAAAAGTAAGACCTTCTTTCGAAGACCTTACTCAATAGAGAGAATCATTAAAGGCATCTTAAGACACAATCTTATTATATTATAAGAGTGGTCTGCTTTTTTTATAATATTTTAATTATTGATTTTTTACAAAATGTTAAAATTTATGGAACTTGATGTTCTATCGTCTTGGCTACACAAAAGTAAAAGCTTTAATAATTAAATGCATGCAATAAATAAACTAACAACCTTAATTTATGAATGGTTAATTTTTAAATTGAATGATAACTAGCTGATAATTAATACATTAAAAAAATACAACAAAATGAAAATATATTGTTATTTAAGATGAATATATATACAAATTCGATATTTTATTTTTTAAACTACATAGAGTAGTAGTACTTTGTTAGGTGTATAACACGATTCATTCAAGTAAAGAGTCAAATGCTTTCTAATACGGCTGCTTTGTTTTACAAGTAAAACAAAGAAAATAATAGCAAAAGGATATCTACAATATTAGTAGATACGCTTATTAGCGTACTCAATTTTTTTAGTAAAAAAATAAGCCACCCACACTTTTTTTCCTAGTGCCAATTTAATGGAAATATATCTATTTGAAAACTAGTGTAAAGTTATACTAAGGTTTTTAGTTTAAAAACTATAGCTTTCTTCTTTTTAGCCTAATTGGCAATGAGTATCTTTTAAAATTATACCTTTATATAAAAAAAAACATTTCGGTTTTTAAACACCACTAACAATTGATTTTAATAGGCTGATTATCAATGTTTTGAATTATTTTATTTAAAAATATATAATTTATTCAGAAAAAGGAATAGCTAAAGTGGACTAAAAAATTAATTAGTGGCGGGCGTTTCTTTTTTTTAGACTACATAAAGTGGTAGGTAGGCATAAAATAATGGAATAGCTAATCCAAAAATATTTATTAAAAATCCAAGCAAATGACAAAGATAATCATCATAGAAGATAATGCTGATTTAAGGAATCGATTGGTCAATTTAATAGAGCAATCTAAAAAATTAAAATGTTTGCGTGCATTTAATAGCATGGAAGCCTTTGCTAAAGCAACCCTTTTCTCCGAAATTCCAGATATTGTATTATTAGATTTAGGCTTACCAGGAATTTCTGGTATAGAAGGTATTCCTATCATAAAAGGAATATTACCTACCACAGAAATTGTCATATTCACTTCTACCAATGCTCCAGATTTAGTATTTAAAGCTATTTGCGCTGGTGCCACTGGTTATTTGTTAAAAGACATTAATTTCGATTATTTAGAATACAACCTTATCGCTATTCATGAGAAAGGAGGCTCAGCTATCTCTCCACAAATCGCCAGACGAATCATCAATTATTTTCAAAAAGGGCAAATCGCTAAAAATTCAGAAAGTATCAAATTAAAAGATAAGGAATACATCATCGTTAAAGCCTTATGTGATGGTTTAACTTATAAAGACATTAGTGATACAATGGAAATTACGGTAGATGGCGTGCGCTATCATATCAAAAATATTTACCGCAAACTGCAAGTAAATTCTAAAGCCCAAGTTATTGGTAAATTCATGGCTGGAGAAATTGACATGGAGTAAAATACTAAACCCTTCTATTTATTAATAAGCCTTCTACCTTTTTTTAGAAATTGTGAAAAGTGGATGTTTTCTGCGTCTAAAAGTATATTTTTAACATATATTCCTACCTTTTTATTTTTTCATGTTAAAAAATGCTCATTTGTGACATGTATCACAAACACCTAACTGTATATACGCTAATTTTGCCCACCGAAGAATTTTATTCTTTTAAGTTAACCAAATATATGTCTAGAACCAAAATAAAATGACCAAAGAGTTACTACAAATTATAAGAGAATACCTAAATAAAGACATTAACCTTCCGCTTTTTCCAAAGACTTTTTTATTATTCCTCCATTTTTTTTGCTTTTCAGGATTATCTGCCCAACAAGAAACAACCTACATAATAGCAGATATAATTGATAAAACAGATGGACTTTCTTCCAATCAAATTACTAGTCTTTATCGGTTTAAAACACGATGGCTTTTTGTGGGTACAAAGAATGGTTTAAATATATATGATGGTAATTCTATTAATTGGAATGGAACCGATATTGGAATAGATTTTCCTTTAAATGGGAATTATATTACCAGTTTCTCTGTAGATGAGGATGGAAGTGTTTTTATCGGCTCTAATAATGGAATTGATAAAATTAATGTTTATAAGAAAACTCAAGAATCATTTTTTAACCAAGGCAACAAACAGTTTCCTCCAAGTAACAAGGGCAAAGAGCAATATGATTGGGTGGTTAAAACAACAAGTGGTCAAATTTGGATGGTTAGTAAGGGGGTATTGCACACCATGAAAGGAGAAAACATTACTCCAGTTTGGGCGGATAAATACTTTCAAATAAGAAAACCTATAGCAGATAAAAAGGGAAATCTATTTTTTATAAATGATAAAAATTTAGTAGGCATTTCTTCTGAGCAGGAACTCCTTTTTGATATTAATCTTTCAGCAGTAAATGGAGGTAAGGCTATATTTGATTTAGACCCTAAACTATTCCTAGAAAAGGATGGGACCATTGTTTTAGCTTTTATAGCCAGTAGAACTGCTTACAAAGTGAATTTGTCTGGAGCATTAACACCGCTTTCCGAGAAAGCGTCAAAAGTCATGCAATCTATCGGTTTAGTAAGAGCTTATGCGAAAAATAAAGGAATGAACCTTCCTCGTATCTCTTCTTATTTTGAAGATAATCAAGGCATTCAATGGGTGGGGACTAATTTTGGACTCGTAAAAATTGTTCCAAAATTCCAGCACTTTTCAGAAATACCTAATCTGAAAAATGCTAGTTGTCGAGGCATCTATGAACATACAGATGGTCAGATTTTTGGAGGAACTTATACAAACCATGGTTTGTATTCCTATCATCCAATTACCCAAAAAGTGAATTGGTTTGAAGGCATCAACAATATTTTCGATATTAAACAACTAAGCGGAGATACCTTAATATTGGTTGGTGACGGTGGTCCATGTTATCTTTTTGACGCAAAAAAAGGAGTCGTCATTGAGAAAAAGTCCTTTTCTGGTATTAATAATAATTTCTACAACCTCTTTATTGACCAATCTGATACGCTATGGTACGGGCAAAATGAAGCTATTTATTTAGCGGCTGTTAACGACCCATTAAATATTTCTAAATTACATTTTAAGCCAACTGACCCAATTAGTAAAGCAAAATATTTTATGCATATCGAGCAAGGAAAGGATAGTGATTTCTGGATTGCTACGGGAAATGGCTTGTATAAATATAGAAAAAATGTGGGGACGCTCGAATATTATAATGCTTATGCAACAGGTAGTAAAAGACTAAATGACTCTTTTGTCAGGCATTTTGAAATTGACAAAAAGGGAAATCTTTGGATTGCCACAACGAACGGTTTAAACTATTTAGAAACAAAGAAAGGAGCAATAACTAAAAGTTATACAAGCGAAAATGGCTTATGTGATAATATGATATATTCATTGATTCTGGAAAATGATTCTACGCTTTGGTTGGGTACAGATGCAGGACTAAGTCAATTTAATATTAACGCCCAAACATTTGTTAATTTCTATGAAACTGATGGTATAAATAATAATGAATTTAATACCAATTCTTATTTAAAAGCCGCTGATGGTACCTTGTATTTTGGTGGTTTAAGTGGGGTATCTATCATTAACCCAAAGGATTTGCCCGCCAAAAATCAAAGTGTAGAACCCTACATTTCTAGTTTTATGAAATATGATGAGGTCTCCCAAAAATTAAAACTGAATTTTTATGACCACAGAAAGGGTAACTCAATCCAATTGAGTAAAAATGAGAAATATATTGAATTCCATCTGGCAAATGATAATTTTGAAAGTTCAAGAAGGAGTGCTTATACTGTTTTTTTAGAAGGCTATGAAAAAGATTGGGTAAACCTTGGGCAAAGAAGAGTTATTCGATATTCTAATTTAGAACAAGGCAGTTATACCCTTCACATCAATTCAACTAACGAAAATGGGATTTGGAGTAAGCAACCACTTTCTGCCCCACTTATTGTAAAAAGACCACTTAAAGAGCAATGGTGGTTTAGTGGATTAATCATGTTTGGTATCATGTCTGTCTTTTTGTCCTTTTATCTATTTTGTCAAAATGCACAAAATAAGCAGAATCAGATTCGTTATCGCATAGCAACCGATTTGCATGATGATGTAAGTAATACCTTGAATAATATTCAACTAACGGCTAAAGACTTAGCACCAAATGCATCTGAAGAGAACAAAGAAGGATTGAAGCGTATAGAAAGTATGAGTCGTGCTGCGATAGGCTCCGTAGCGGATGTGATTTGGTCAGTAGACAGAGATTTTAATAGTTTACAACATCTCATTATGGTGATGGAAGATTATTTAGATGAAGTAGTTCGTTCAAAAAAGATTCCGATCGTTTTTGAACAAGTTAATCTGAATACAGATAATTATCTGAAAATCCAACTTCGACGTAACTTATTATTGATTTTTAAGGAAGCCGTTTCTAATGCGGTCAAACATACCAACCCTACTAAATTAATCATTCAGTTAGCGAATATTGGAAATGATTTTGAAATGGTCATTAATAGACTTGTTCGACATTGATAGTCAACAAATTACGTAAAAAATGGTTGTA
>JAFMDF010000498.1 GCA_017857395.1 Bacteroidota bacterium
TATTGTTTAATATATTTATTATATTCTAGTTTCCAGAACTTAAAGAATTGCTGAATTTGATTTTAGTTTTTCAAAAATAAAAATATATGATAAATTTTATTGTGTTAGTGAATCTTTTAGTAAAACTACCAGTAAATACATTCCGAACTTGCACAATTCTTCCAAAGATATAAATTACAATTTTCCTATTCTAGGATATACAATAAGACTTCATTTTTTTGACGACGAGTGATATTTTAAGAGGAAAGAGACGATTGAAGTCGACCAATTTGCATGTTATTTTTCAATATAACGTAAGACGAAACATTTGTTTACTTTTAGCCTTTTTTGTTTATCTCATTCAAGGTGAGGCACGTAAAGTGCCTCACTTTATTTTTTTGTAGTAGGCTCAATTTGCTTAGAAAAAATGAACTTAATAATCTGCTTCTCGGGCTAGAAGCCTAAACTACTTTAGGCAAAAATTTTCCCTTCTTTTCTCATTTTCTTTAAAATACGTGGTACTCTAAACCTAGGCCCGTAATCTTCCTTAAACTGTTCACATTTCTCGATAAAATTATTTAAGCCATAACTATTGACGTATTGGAAAATCCCCCCTGTAAAGGCAGGGAATCCCCAACCATAAATACTTCCTAAATTAGCTTCTGGTACGGAGGAAATCACTTTTTCTTGCATACACCAAATAGCTTCAATGACTTGCGCAAATAGCATTCTTTCTTTAATATCTTCTAAAACATAATCCATTTGTGTAACTGGGAAATGTTCCTTTAATTCAGACCATAACTGTTTGCGTTCCTGCATATATTCATAAAAACCCGCTTGTTTAAACTTTCCAGTTCTGTCTAAGTCTGCTATCATTTTCTTTAAAGTCGAAACAGCAGGGTGCGGTTCGTATTGACTGCCATAATGAGCGGCTGCTTGATTTTCATATTTGAGCACCATTTTTAAGGATAAATCATCCGCAAAAGCCAAAGCGCCTTTAGGCATGCCTGCTTGCAATCCTAAATTTTCGATTAGGGCAGGCGGATAACCTTCTTGTAATAAAGTAATACCTTCTAAAATATAAGTATTTTGTACCCTTGCCACATAAAATCCCCAATCATCTTTTACCACAATTGGAATTTTACCTATTGTTCTAACAAAATCAAAAGCCCTTGCAATCGTCTCATCAGAGGTCTTTTGACCTCGAACAATTTCGACCAAAGGCACTTTTTCTACAGGATAAAAGAAATGTAGCCCTACATAATTTTCTGGACGGTAAGCTGCTTTTGCTAATTTAGTGATGGGAATAGACAAGGTATTCGTTGCAAAAATGGCGTATTCATCAATATGCTGTTCGGCATCTTTTAGCGCCTTCGCTTTGACCATCTCATTTTCATAAACAGCTTCTATGACTAAATCACAATTTTCAAAATCTTCTGGTTTGGCAGAGGTTTTGATATTATTATAAAGCTTGTCTTTTTCTTTTGCCGAAATAGTGCCTTGGGCAACCAATGCTGTTAGATGGTCTTTAGCGTATTGTTTACCTAATTCAGCAATCGGCTTAGAGACATCTTTAAGGACAACTTTTAACCCTTTTTTGATACAATTAAAAGTAATGCCTGAACCCATTCTACCAGCTCCGATAACGCCTACTTGTTTAGCTCGAAATTTTCCAAATCCTTTGGGTCGATTAATGCCTTTTTTGATGGCATTATAATCATACCAAAAAGTATTAATCATATTTCTAGTTTCTGGACGTAAGGCGAGTTCTGTGAAATAACGACTTTCTATAGTCGTTGCAATATCAAAATCTACCTTAGAACCTTCTACTAAAGTGTTTAAAATAGCTTGTGGCGCAGGATAGTTATTATAGGTTTCCTTAGATAATTGTGCTGCTAATTTTTGAATGACTTGCGCTATTTGTGAATCATTGGCAGTCCCTTCTGGAATTTGTTCATCTGCTATATCCCAAGGTCTTCTGCCCTCTTTATTAGTCAATAACCATTGTTTAGCCAGTTCCATCATGGCTTTTTGGTTGGGCGCTATTGCATCGATAATACCCACTTTTAAGGCTTCTTGTGGTCGATATTTTTTGCCATTGGTTAATACCGTATAAGCTTTTTCTAAGCCTAATAACCATAATAACCGAGTAACGCCTCCATTGCCTGGCATTAAGCCAACCGTTACTTCTGGATGCCCTAATCGAATCTTAGAATCATCCACAACAATTCTGTGATGACAAGCCAAGGCAAATTCAAATCCTGTTCCTAAAGCGCTTCCATTAATGGCAGCGACTACAGGTACGCCGGGATATTCTAATGCCCTAAAAAATTTATTTAAAGTAAGCGATTGTTCATAAATTTCGTTGGCATCAATACTCGTATGTAAATATTCTAATTCTCCACCTTCTAAAAAATTCTTTTTGGCAGAGGTTAATATAATTCCCTTCAATGTTCCCTTAGCTTTTTCTTTTTGCAAATGGGTCAATACTGGTTTGAAATATTGATACATCTGGTGGTTGACCACATTTTCGTGGCGGTCCCCCATGTCTAAGGTTAGGGTAACTATATTATCGGTATCTTTTTTATATTTTATCATGGTTTGAGTTGCGGGTTGCGAGTTGCGAGTTGCGGGTTGCGGGTTGGAAAACAATTTTAGCTAAATAAGTAGGTGAAAAATAATATAGAATTTTACCCTAAATATTTAAGCCAGCTTCTTCTTCAAACTCGCAACTCGCAACCCGCAACACGTTATACAATTTCAATTATCATACTAGTGCCAATTCCTCCTTCGGCACTTAAGGCAACGAGTCCTCTTTTTAAATTTTGTCGTTCCAATTCATCTATTAGCATGCCTAATAAGACTGCACCATTAGCGCCAAGTGCATCTCCAAAGGCAATATTTCCGCCACAAGGATTGAGTTTTTTATCGGCAATTTTGAAAGTTTGTTGGAATAATAGGGCAGGGGCGGCAAAAGATTCATTAATGTACCAAAGGTCAATATCCTTGGGTTTTAATTTTGCCTGATTTAAAACTTTTTTTGCTGCTTCGATGCCTCCTTTATGCGTAATGGTTAATTCTGTACTAACGGTATTAATAGCTATTATCTTTGCTCTAGCCTTTAGTCCTACCGTTTCCTTTTGTGCTGCATTTCCTACTAAAATCAAGGCGGCATTATCCGCCGATTGAGCTATATTATTGTCACTATGAAAAGGAATGATTTGTTCGACTAATGGATATTTCCTAAGAGCAATAGCGTCAAAGCCGAATCGCTGAGATTTTGGAAAAACAGGGGAGTTAGCGGATATATTTTCTAAGGTAGCCCCTAGATTAATTGTTTCATCCTTTTCTAAAATAGCAATTTTGTTTTGGTCGTAAATAGGGATGATTGATTTATTAAAATAGGCCTTTTGGTGGGCGATAATCGCTTTTTGAATAGATTTAAAAGCATAATTATCTAATTGTTCTTTACTAAAGCCTTCCATTGTGGCGATTAAATCGGCCGCTACACCACTAGGAATCGACCCAATTTTATTCATAATATCGGGGTCACTAGAAATAGCACCTCTATGGTCTGACCGATGAATACGACTCATGCTTTCTATGCCGCCTGCTACGGTTAAATTCTCCCAACCTGCCTTTATTTTGGCTGCTGCCAAACCAACTGCAACTAAGCCTGAGGTTTGAAATCGATTGATTTGTAAACCGGGAATACTGGCTGACCAATTGGCGTGTAGTAAGGCTGTTTTGGCGATATTATCTGCTTGTCCGCCAGCAGGTACGACACAACCTATAATTAAATCTGCTATGCTTTCGGTCGCTAATTGATTGCGTTTTTGCAAAGCATTCAAACACTTGCTTAAAAGGTCTATTGGTCGGACTTCAAATAAAGCACCATTGCGATTCCCTTTGCCGAAAGGCGTCCGTAGCGCATCATAAATAAAAACTTCAGTCATATTATTAATTGCTATATTTTTGATTGATGATGTACGGTTCCTATAAATGAACTATAGACCAGTTGCTTGATTTGGTCTTAAAAACCTAAGATTAAGTAGATAAAATATGGTTCTTACCTAAAAAAGGTAGACTTTTAAACAAAGAAATACCTTTTTAATTACCTTTCATATAAAATTACGAAATATAAAATTGCAAAATTATGGCTAAGAAAGCAAGATTGACCGTATTCTCTCGATTTATAATTATGATGCTTGTCGTAGGACCGTTGGCTTTTTTAGGCGCTTCTTATTATAATGGCGAGAATGGGATGGAAACCGTGAAAGATTTATTCAATCAGGGTAAAGAGAAAGTGAGTGAAACCCGGACGAATAGAACCGATAAAACGGATGAAGCGGCGACGTATAAAATTCGTAAATTAGAAGAAGATGTAGAATATAAAGACAAACGAATAGAAGAGTTGCGTAAAGAGAATGAGGAGTTGAGACGAGAGATTGATAAATTGGAAAAGCAAGTGGCGAATGGATAAAGTACTCCCTTTCTAGCTTTTTATAGATTACGACTTCATCATTTATCATTCATCGTTCATCATTAAATTATGGAACAACCTCTTTTTTTAGAATACTTCATTGCCCAAACTACAGGTAATAGCTTTTTAGTGCAAATCGTTTTAAATGCCCTAGCACTTTTATTGGCAGCTAGTTTGCTAAAAGGTGTAGAAGTGAAAAATATTGTGAGTGCGATTATTGTAGCGCTTGTTTTGGCGGTATTAAACGCTACTTTGGGTGCTTTTATGGATTTGATTAGTGCGCCTTTAAGATGGTTGACGCTTGGTTTATTTGCTTTTATTGTAGATGCCATTGTGATATTGGTGACAGCTAATTTTATGAAAAATTTTAGAGTAGATGGTTTTATTTCTGCGGTTTATTTAGCTTTTGCTTTGAGTATTTTTAATTTGATTTTGTCTGTTTTTATATAAGCCATTACTGATGTTGGATTGGATTTAAAAAATCATACATCATATATCATAAATGGGTCACGTAAAAACTAGATGGATTTATGATGTAAGATGTATGATTTAAAATTTATGATTTTTCCGTCATCAGGGGAACATTATCCCGCATTCTGAACAGCCTAG
>JAFMDF010000130.1 GCA_017857395.1 Bacteroidota bacterium
TATTATATTCGGTTAGGTTCACCATGTTTTCAATTCCCGTCAAATTGATGCTAGTTATACCCGTTCTTTTCAATTGGAAACGCTCTACATTTACCCATTTCCAGATAGCAGCAGGTAATTCACCTACTAATCCTGCATCATCATGAATTTCGATTTTGCCACCCATTTGAGTAAGGTCTCCTATATCATCTATCAAAGTACCTGTTAAATCCATGTTTTTAAAATTAACATGTACCACTCTTTCTCCTACTTCATCCATCGTTACGCCTTCCCAAGCATTAATAGGGTCGGTTCTCCAATTCGCATAGCCGCCATTATTATGGTCCATTAAGGCAACTAAAGCTAAAGAATCTTGCGCCGTAGCGGAAGCAAATAATTTCTGTGGCGCAACGTGAATATCCAATCCTGGTACTAATTCGCTTTGCACAACAGCAAAATATTTTCCAGAATTTTTAGCTGCATCAAAAGCATCAATAGTTAAGGTACTTGCTTCTCCAACTACTTCGTCTATGCCTCTTATCCACGTATAAACATTAGCACTACCGCCTACACCTGCATCAATGCTAACTGCACTTCCTGCGGCAGGATAGGTATAAGTCTCTGTACCAACTACCGCTTGTGGAGAATAACGTAATTCTGCGACATTTTCGTCCGCTGCAAATTTTACAATCGGCTCTAAATCTTCAAAGGTTAAGGCATTATTATGGAAACGAACTTTAGCACCAGACTTCCAAGTCATGGCACTCAAATCAGGCAATTCCGTTAAGGCATTTCCATTAAAATATAATCGGTCTAATTTACCAGCCGCAGCGACTAATCCCGCTGGAACTGCATCATAATTACAATCGTGCAAATAGACTTTTTGCATAGCGGGCAAAGCAAAAACTGCAGCAGGAGCAGGGCCTGAAATTGGGTTCTTCTCTGTATTGTATTCGGTTAGGTTAACCATGTTTTCAATTCCCGTCAAATCGATACTGGTGATTCCTGTTCTTTTCAATTGAAAACGTTCTACTTTAGTCCACTTCCAAATTACAGCAGGTAATTCACCCGTCATACCAGCGTCATCATGTAATTCGATTTTTCCACTCATCTCATTCATATTACCCAAAGATTCAGGTAAGGTACCAGTTAGATCCATGTTTTTAAACGCTACATGCGTTACGCGCTGCATGTCTGCATCGACTGTCACGCCTTCCCACGTACTAATTGGGCCATTTAACCAAGTACCATAACCTGACCAACTAGCACCCCCACAATTATTATAAAGGTCAACTAAAGCTAGGGAGTCGGTTTGTAAATCCTGTGCTTTGACAGAATGTGTACCTACAAAAAAGAGGGCACAACATAAAAATAAAGTTTGGTAAAGATTTTTCATCATGCTAGGTTTTGATTTTAGTATTTGCATTATTGCAAAATGATTTTAGATGAATAAATTTGTCCACTACTAGAAGTAGCTTTCATTAAATAAAGACCCCTGACTTGTGTAGATAAATCAAGTAGGAGGGTGTTTTGTATATTCTTGTTAATGGTTTGAACAAGTTGTCCTGACACATTAAAAATTTCTATGGCGGTAAAGTCGTCGAGTCCTTCAATGCTGATTAAGCCTGTTTGACTTGGGTTGGGATATACCTTTAGGGGATTTTCTGCTAACTCATCGACATCGGTAAAGACCCCAAAAAAGTCATTGATAATATTGACCCCATTTTTGACGATGTATTGACGAGGTTCAGGTGTTTCATTTTCCCAATCTGCACCGACTCGATAATTATAGTCGATAATATTTCCCGCCGTTTGTTTATAAAGGGTATCAGAATATAACTCGCCAGGGTTAACGGTTTTCATTAAAGTGCCATCTGCCCAATCATTCTCTACCCCCATTAAATAAACCGCTTCATTGACGCCATTGGTATGGACATTAAAAATAACTTCCAGATTTTCAATTCCATAATTGGTGTCACCCGTTAAATCTCGCCCAGCAATAGAAAAATTGAGTAATATATTTTCGCTAAGCAATGAATCTGTCGCTACCGTAGTAGGCACTAGAGTTAAGGTGACGACCCCTGTATTTGGGTCTTCGCTGCGAATGGTGTCAATTACTTGCTGCTCCGTTCGCAATAAAACATCCCAAGAATAAGCATCTTCTACTAAGGATAATTGATAGGACCAAGTATGGTCATTTGCTACCGCATCGCCATTCGTGCCATCATCGTACATCGGAATAACCGTTGCTCTCCAAGACCCTTTTAAATAAATATTTTCTAAAGATTCCGTTCCATCTTCAAATGTGATGATTAAATCTGTTCTATCAACTGTAATTTGATTTAAGACGTTAATTTCACCGCTTTTAGCCAATGTACCGCCATAAAGCCCATGAATTTTTCCAGCATCATAGGCTACCGTAATTTGTTCTAAAGTATCGACAATGCCTTCTTTCAACGTCAATAAAATTCTTTTAGAAATAGCCGCATCGACTTCCCCAGGTATCAAGGTAACAGAGGCTACTTCATAAGGATTATCGCCTGCTACTAAAAAAGTGCTTTCTGCTAAAGAGGCTTCGCTGATAAATTGGTCAAAATTGAGTACAATTCCTGTGCCGTCTAAGGTAGTAGCTGCTGCTGCAATTTGTGGGGTAGGGCGGACTCGATTTTCTACTGATAAATCTGTAATGGCTTCCATTAACCCGCCATTTTGGTCCATAATTTCCCCATCCGCAAAAGATAAATTAAGAGAACTGCCATTTACCAAAGGATTAGCTAATTCAATTTTTACTAATTTATCTATTCTTCCCATTACTTCCGCACCAACTACTGAAATAGGGGTACCATCTGCTGAAACCGTGATATTCTCATACCCAGCTAGTTCCGTTTTAGACATCGGTTTAGAAAAGTATAATTCTACAAATTGACCATTATAAGTACTAACTGCTCTTTTGATGACAGGCGGTACAGGTGCAGGCACCAAGTGGATATTTTTAGTGAAAACTTCTCCATAATTACCGTTGGTATCATAAGCTTTTACGTACTCATTGGTAATTCTAACCGTATAATCGGCATAATCCGATTCCTTTACATTAGCAATAGCAAAGGTCTTTTTGTTTTTACCAAATCGACTTAATCCATTTTTATACCATTGATAGGTGATAAAATCTTCTTGCTTTCCCGCATCATTGCAGACCATTTCTATGGAAGAACCAAGCGGTGCGACAATTTCTCGTTCGTCGCCTACTTCAAACATATCCCGCATTTCTAATAAAAATTCTCCTGTATTGGGAGAAATAGTATAATAATAATCAAGTATTCGTTCTAACAGCGCATAAGAAAATCTAGAATTATACAACCATTGGGTGCCTTCTTGTCTTCTTAAAGCTGCCTCGTCTAAAAAATCAAAATTAGGGATGTAATCAAAATTATTATACCGCAAATTCAATTTACGCATGTCTGTACAATTGCGCAAAGCCTCCGATACATCTCCATCAAACCAACATGCTTCGGGGTCAATTTCCTGAAGGGTGGAGTGGTAAATTTCATCAGGCATTAGTTCATCTCTAAACCCATCATTTCCATTAATTCTAAATCGTTCCAAAGCAGTCAATAAACCTACTTCCCTCGGGATATAACCTTTTAATTGGTTCTGTCCATCAGTTCGCCGACCGATAACCGGCCATAAAATAGTCACCCTATAAGTAGAATCCGCAGAATTCGGTACTGCTCTTTTTTTGACGGTTACCCCAAACCAGTCTTTGGCTGGCCCATCGAACCAATTGTTAAAGTTGCCATCGTACCTTTCTTGCCATTCAGAGGTCAAATCATCAAAACCAAAACCTGGTTGGTTGGACGTCCAATTTGGACCGTCCGTTGCCCAATAAAAAGCGACTAAGGCTAGGGAATCTTGTTCGGCTAGTTTGTAATCTGCTTGCGCTAATAGGGTAGAAGTTCCTGTTAGTAACAAGAGACCAATGTAAAGGAAAGTTATTATTTTATTTTTTTTCATTTTCTTAATTTGTTTAATCGTAGCTTAGGGCTACAGTCATTCGTAACAGCCAAATTTATTTGGCTAGTTCTGTCTAATTTGAATTGTTTTTGGAATCAACGAATAATTTATAGTTCCAATAAATTTGGCGATTACTTTAGACAGAATAATCATCACCTTACTCCTGCACCACCACATCACATTCTAAAACAAAAGAAACGCCATCATACCTCGGCACAGAACTAGGATGTAAACCCGTCACTTTCAATAAGCCTGTTTTTAGCGAATAAACCGAATTTAAATCGGTGACATAAGCAACGACATCACCCACTTTTAGGTTATTAACCTGCAAAGCCCCTGTCTTTAACAATTCTTCATTTTCGGTCAGCTCAATTAATTTTGAAGGGCTGACTTCTGCTATGTTTATATCCGATAAGTCTGGTAATTTTTTTAAACGAGTGCTATTATTGATTGCTAATTCCAAAAAGATTCGACTAGAGAATGGTGCTGCTAAAACGGCATTTTTTCCCACTCTGTCATAGTAAAATGCAAAATCTATCTTTTCTTGTACCGCTACATTCTCTGCTGTAAAGCGGCTATAATTATCTTTTATATTGGGATAAACGACCCCATCAATACTCGCAAAAGCATCGTAAAAATCATTGTCTTTAGCAAATAACTCCCGATTGGTATAATGTTTAACATCAGGTACGACGCTAATCGTTTTTTCAACACTCACTTTTCCCGTTTCGTCAATAATCGTAAACGTTAACCTGGTTTTACTTATATCGGTAGGGATGATGTAGTCATATCGAACGGTGAAGGATTGAGTATTTTTTTGTATCGTTCCAAAGATATGGTCTATAAAAGGGTCGTCAAATTCGGTAGAATTGACATTAAAACCAGACCCATTTTTTCCTTCATTAGAAGATTGGACAATTAAGGATTTAATGTTCGCATTGGCATTTGCCGTAATTCGATAACTAACGGTTTCTTCTGCTGCACCATTTTCTCCTGCAATTGGTTCAACTGTTAACGTCGCATTGGACGGTGGGTAGGCTATTTCAATCCCTTCTTCTACGAAATCTGTACAGGCAGTTATTGTTGTTAGCAACAGGAGTAAAAAGAATATTTTGGGTGAATGCTTTAGCATATTTTTATTACTTTTCGATACTTATTAAGTGTTTTGGACACAGAGGGCATAGAGGAGACACAGAGAGCACAAAGCATAACGAAAACTCTGTGAGCTCTGTGTCTACTTTGTGTTCTCCGTGTCCTTAAAATGATACCTACCACCAAAACATGGTCGTCCAATGTTCATCATACCATGTTTTAAAATCCGTTCCAGACCCCTCAATAGATTGAATTAAAGGATAATCGGTGTTGTAAACAGGTTCTTGAAAAGTGGGCATTTGTAAATCTTTTCCTGCCAAAATCCACATTCTTGCTTCATTTCTACTCTCATCACTTTGGATAGGTATATCAAAACCACTCGACCGAGCAGTTGCTACATTATTTGGATTATTCGCTAATTCTGCATCAGAATAAGCGGCTCGACTAGGGAACTTTGTACCACTACCATTGGGACCAAAATTTTCTGCACCAGAAGAGGCACGCAATTCAGGTAGCATGGTGCGGCGATGGTCAAAATAAGGCTCCAAGCCAAGTAAAAAAGAGGCAATCCACTTTTGTTCGGCAATTAAAGTTAATTTATCTCTGCCACCATTATAAGCGACAGATGGTTGAGTCAAATAATCATTAATACTACTAAATCCTTCAGTGCCATAAGCGCCTTGATAGCCATCTGAACTAAAGGAGGCGCCGTAAAAATCAATAGAGGCTTGGACACCATTTTCATAATATTGCTGAGCATCTCCTCCAATAAACCCTCTTTCGACGGCTTCTGCTAGAAAAAATTCTTGTTCCGCATATAATGCCAAAAGGGTAGGAGTAGCCCCTGTCTCTATTAATGGCTGTCCGGTTGCATCTTCTTTACGGAAAAAGTCTCCCAAAGCAGAGGCAAAAGGAAAACCACCATTCCAAAGGGCAGCATGGGCATTATCCGTTGTGATACCATATAGTTGCCCTGCGTATTTTACAGGCCCTGGATTACTTGGCAAAACGTGCGTCGCGGGGTCGGTATGGACTTTTCTGACAGGTTTTGCCATAACAGGTAAACGGGGGTCTTTTAAAGAGATGAGTCTTTCAATAAAAACATTACTAAAAGGAGCTTCTTCGATTTTTGCTTTACTTATCGTGAATAAAACGGATGGGCGTTCAATCTCATCATTCTTAAAAGTGGCATTATCATCATTAGATTCCATGATCGGATACGCCTCGGGGTCGTTGATAATTTCGTTTAAAATTGCTTGGGCAGCCGTTGGGTCTGCATCTGACATATACATCGCTAACCGAATCCGCAAAGTATTTGAAAATTTCTTCCATTTTAAGATGTCGCCGCCAAATACCAAGTCACTTCCTGCATCAATCGGCACTTCTTGGCGGTCTAATGATTCCCCCGCTACCTTTAATTTTTCTAATAAAGCAGGATAAATGACGGATTGTTGGTCATAAGTACTCAATAACGGTGGGTCATCCGAAATCGGGTCGAAATAAGGCACATCTCCATATAAATTGGTAATCATGGAGAACGTATAGCTTTCCCAAATATCTGCAATTGCTTGATACCGAATATCACCAGCATTGACGCCTGCATTTTTTAAATTTTTAATGACCCGCACTGCTGTATACATACTGACCCAATATTCTGAGTCATCAAAAGCATGCCACGATTTATGTCGATTGCCTTGGCTTAAACTCTTGGTTTTTCCATGATATTCACAGACGGCAGGCATCACATTCCACGCTAAATAATCAAAACCATCTACGGTTGCCCAAAGCATGGGGACCATAAAAACCGACGGGTCAACATCGTTTTGATTGTCAGCTTCTAAGACGCTATTAGGGGAATTAGGATTGATGTTAATGTCTTCGTCCCAAGTATCACAAGCGCCTATGGTAAGTAGCAGTAATATTAAGGGAACTTTAAAAAAAATATTTTTCATAAAGCTATTAGCATTTTAACAGCGTAACGTAGCTTAGACATTCTTGTCTGAGTTTGTTTAAGAGGCTTCTCAGACAAGAATGTCTAAGCTACATTGCTATTTACTAGAATTTCAAATTTAAATTAAAAGCAATATTTCTCAAGGAGGGCACGCCTCCCTTATCGTAACCAGGTATCGCGCCTGCCGCGTTATCATCTGCTGTGCTAAAGGTTTCTGCATCTACATTCGGCACATCTGTCCAAACGGCTAAGTTTCTCACCACTACACCAATTCGAGCAGAACGTACAGCTATTTTAGAGAGTAATTTTTCAGGTAACTGATAGGACACACTCAATTCTCTTAATTTTAAATAGGTCGCATCATAAATAACCGCACCTGGGATTTCTGCATCCATCACATTCTCCCAATATTGCTGTCCTGTTAATCCACCAGAACTTAATCCTGATGCTACCAAATCTTCCTTCGTTAATTTTCGATATTCTCCATCGTCTAAAATCATTCCGTCAGGTAAAATATTTTCTCTGGGGGTTTGATTTCCATTCGCATCTGTTCCGCCTAATAAGGTCACTTCGGACAGCCCTCGAATATTCAAATTATAATTAGTCCGAGAATAGAAAACACCTCCATATCGAACATCTAACAAAAAGGATAAACTGAAAGGCCCGTACTCCAATTGATTGAACATAGAACCCATCCAATCAGGATTATAATTCCCTAAAAATGCTTTGTTTCCTCGTTGTGTATCGCCTGATTTGGTAAATAGAATTTCACCATTTGGAGCAGTTTGGAAGGCTTTTCCATATAAAGCTCCTCGACGTTCTCCTTGTCTGTCTTCTACAAATAAAAAGTTAGTAACGCCTCTAGACAAAAAGGCATCTGGATTTTCTCGGTCATATTCTTCTACTACCGAACGGTCTCGTGACCAGTTTAAAGTAGTATTCCATTTAAATTTATCTCTTTGAACCACTTTTCCATTTAACACCACTTCCCAACCAGTACTTCTAATTTTACCTGCATTTTTTAAAATAAAATCATAACCTGTCGCAGGAGAAACTTCTACTCTTAATATCTGGTTGGAAGTCAGCGAGTTATAATAAGTTAAATCTAAACCGATTCGATTCTGAAAAAAGCGGACATCTGTACCAACCTCCCATGCGCTAGTAATTTCTGGTTTTAATTCAGGGTTAGCTTTGACATTACTTTGACTGATAGAAGCAACCCCATCCTCTCCTTGTCCCCAATTAAATTCATCCTGTAATGCATAAGGGCCTGTATCACTACCGACTCTTGCTACACCGCCTCTTAATTTTAAGAAACTTATGACTTCAGGCAAATCCACGACTTCGTGTACTAAACCACTCAAGGTAAAGGATGGATAAAAGTAAGAATTATTATCTCTTGGTAAGGTACTTGACCAATCATTTCTAGCAGTAACGTCTAAGTATAAGAAGTTTTTATAAGCCAGATTTGCAAAGCCATAAAAGGAATTTAACCTTTTTTCTCTAATCCCATTATTGGTTCGAGGAAAGACTCTTCGATTCCCTATATTATAAACACCAGGAATTAATAATTGACTGACTAAACTATTAACCGAAGACCCATAAGATTGTAGATGATTGCCTCCAAAAGAAATAATTGCATTTAAATCTTTACCAAAATCTTGTTTATAGCGCAATAAAAAATCAGCATTCAATTCTCGACTATTGGATTGTCCTGTACCATAATATCCAAAGCGCCTATTAGCACTAGTAGAAATACCATTAAAGTTAAGACCAGACCCAACGGTACTAAAAGCAGCCCTTATATTTTGATCTCTAAAATTACGGTTTTCACCGATTCTACCCATTAAAGATAGTTTTTCGGTGATTTGATAATTGGCAGTTATATTCCCTAAGAAACGGGTACTTTTGAAGGCGTTCCGATTTTCGTTTAATACAAAATAAGGATTATTCTCACTATTTCTCCATTGCAGTTGTTGACTACCTTCCAGACCTGGCACCCAATAATCTTTTAAAGCTTGAACATCAATATTTCGAGGATATAAGCGTACATCAGCACTTTGGTTATTATCACTTCTTTGGTCAATTAACTTGGCATTCGCTCTGATTGTAAATTTATCGCCAATATTCCAACTACCCGTTAAATCCAATCGGTCGGCAGATAATCCTGTATTAGGAATCACCCCTTTTTGTTGAATATTAGTATAAGACAACCGAAAACTACCTGCCTCACTCGCACCATACACCGCTATATTATTATTGGCAATAAAACCCGTTTCGTAAAAATCGCTAACATTATTGGGGTGTGCTACCCAAGGGTCTCTACCTGTAAACTGTGATCTTTCCAAACCGTCAAACTTCGGTCCCCAATTGAGTCTAGAATCATCATTAGAAATTGAGCCGTCAGGAAAAGTGCCATTATTACCATCAAAATATTGGTATTGATTACCCGTTCCTTGTCCAAATTCATTTTGATAATCTGGTAAAATAAAAGGTCGCTGGGTTGCCATACTCAAATTGACATCAACGCCAACTCGATTTTTTTCACCACCTGCGCCCGATTTAGTGGTAATCAACACAACGCCTGCTGCGGCCCTTGATCCATACAAAGCCGCTGCTGCTGGGCCTTTTAACACAGAAATTGAGGCGACATCATCTGAGGCCACATCATTTGAACCCGCAGGAATACCATCAATGACGAATAGTGGGCCATTATTTCCAGCCAAAGAAGTTTCCCCACGAATGACGACTCTTGCACCACCACCGCCTAATCCGCCACCACCTTGGGTGATATTAACACCCGCTACTTTACCAGACAAAGCATTAACGACATTTAATTCTTTTGTTTTCCCAATAGATTCTCCGCCTATTTCTTGTACGGAATACCCCAAAGATTTCTTCTCCCGTTTCATGCCTAATGCAGTCACGACAACTTCATCAATTAAAACGGCGGAAGGCAGCATTGACACATCAATGGTCGTCATTGCACCAATAGCTTTTTCCAATGTTTGAAAACTAATATAGCTAAAAACTAAAGTATCTGCTGGTGCGCCATTAATTTCGTAAGTACCATCGAAATCTGAAATAGTTCCTAGACTTTCCTTATTTTTTAAATAGATAGATACGCCAGGTAAGCCCAGATTATCTTCTGAACTCAATACCGTACCTTTAATGGTTTGCGTTTGTCCAAAAAGTAGGTTGAAAAAACAGCAACCAATAATTGTGAAAATCCACTTATTTATCTTTAATGATACCATATTTCTCTTAAATTAAATCTAGGTGTATCTTAGCTAAAGTACTCATTTTAACTATTGTCAAACTATATTATCAAGCAAGTTTTAGGTAGTGCATTTAGTACAATAAAACCATAATTTTCTAAAAAAGCCTACCTAAATTTCCGCAATATGTACTACATATTATTTTAGATGGCAATATAATGAATATGATTGAAAAACCAAATAAAAATTATATTATGTTTGACATATGAAAGCGTACTGACAATAAATTTGAGGGATTGTATGTAGGAAGGATAATAAAAATTAAACGGGACTAAAATTTTAATCAAGCAAATATTTGCGAAGCTACAAATTTATAGGGAAATTTTCATCAATCTATTTGAGTTGCTCATTTTACTAGGAATTTATTTTTTAGTAGGCTTATTTAAAGAATATTTTATGCTAATGAGAGGCCAGCAATCAGCAATCAGATCGTTTACTTCTGACTTCTAACTACATAATTCAAGGTGCTATTAAAACATTCAACAATGAATGAATGAGAGATTTGTGTATTGATAATTTCTTACAAGCGACTCGAACGAATATGTCATTAAATGCATCTATGCCAGACGCACAAACTAATGATCATCCTTGTCTCTTAAGGAATATGGAATGGAAGCTAAATTAAAATTGAAAATCTGAAATTTTAAAATGTGACTTTCAATTTTTTTAGATTGGAGGCCTTTTTTTATTATATTGTGCAAATAATTCAAAATCATACAATTTTGAGAAAAGAGAAGTGAGCGTAGATAAAAGAGACTTAATTGTAACTAAAGTCAATATTTGACCCGAAATGTATAGTGCCTATAATAAAGGCATTCAACTAAAAGTTTTGGATTAAGAATAAAACGGTGTACCAATGCGAATATCATTATTTTTCTGTTATATAATAACGTTCATTAGTCTATTTTTCCTAGGTTCATGCAGCTCCGATGTGCCAACAGAAATTAGTACAGCTTATCAAGATTTACCCGATAAAATAGATTTTAATTTTCATGTTCGGCCTATTTTATCCGATAGATGCTATGCTTGTCATGGCCCAGATGAAAATGCAAGAGAAGCTAAATTTAGGTTAGATATAGAAAAGGGGGCTTTTGCTGCCTTATCGAATAGCGATGGTTTTGCCATCATTGCAGGAAATACGCATGATAGTAAAATAATTCGGCGTATTTTGAGTGAGGATGCGGAATTTATGATGCCTCCTCCAGCATCGGAAATGCAGTTAACGGAAACTGAAAAAGCCATTATTTATAAATGGATAGCACAAGGGGCCACCTGGAAAAAACATTGGGCATTTATTCCTCCATTAAAACCTGAATTACCTAAAGTTAGCAATCAGAATTGGTGTAAAAATGAGATAGATTATTTTATTCAGAATAAACAAAAAGAGCAGGGTTTAAAACAGGCAAATGCTGCCAAAAAAGAGCAATGGTTACGCCGAGTTACCTTTGATATTACAGGCTTACCTCCAAAACTAACGGCTATTAACGCTTTCCTGCAAGATGATTCGCCCGAAGCTTTTGAAAAAGTGGTTGATGCTTTATTGGCAAGTCCTGCTTATGGGGAACGCATGACTTCTGTTTGGTTAGATATTGCCCGTTATGCGGATTCTCATGGCTACCAAGATGATAGACCAAGAACGATGTGGCCTTGGAGAGATTGGGTAATCAAAGCTTTTAATGAAAATTTGCCTTATGATAAATTTGCGACGTGGCAGATAGCAGGCGATTTATTGCCAAACGCTACTTATGAACAAAAGTTAGCCACAGGGTTTAATCGAAATCATGCCATTACGCAAGAAGGTGGTGTGGTACAAGAAGAGTATTTGACCGAATATGCGGCGGATAGAACGCAAACTTTTTCGACGACCTTTATGGGCTTGACCATGCAATGTGCTCGTTGTCATTCGCATAAATATGACCCAATTGAGCAAGCAGAATATTATTCGATGTTAGGCTTTTTTAATAATATTCAAAAAGAGCGTGGACAAATTAGTTATTTTGATTTAGCCCCCAAACCTAATTTGCCCATGGTTGACCCTTTAATGGATTCAACGATTGTGCAAATACAACAATTGATTAGCCGAAAAGAGACCCATTTAGCAAATTTAAAAAATGAAAAATATAAAGACTTTGAAGCATGGTTAAGCAATGATTTCAAAAAAGAAAATTTGGAATTGGCCTTAAAAGAAGGATTAATAGCCAATTTTAGTTTGAATAACCTTGAAAACGGACAATTTGAATCTGCTATACCCAATCAGCCGAGTGGCTTAATGAATATTAATTTGCCGCCAGCGATTCCATTGCCTACTTATTTGAATGGAAAAAAGGACAAGGCTTTAAAATTCGATGGGGCTAATTTTTTATCGCTTGGAGAAATAGGCGATTTTGAATGGAATGACGCCTTTTCTTTTGGTGGTTGGATAAAACATAGTAATCAACATCGAAAAAATGCAGGCATTTTTGCCCGTAGAGTAGGGGAGCAAAAACGACAAGGGTATGAATTGGTTTTAACGCCCAATAATCAATTAGCAGCGCATATAATTCACCAATATAATCCAGCCAGAAAGAATCGAAAAGGGATTAATTATGCGATAGATGTGCAGACTAAAACTCGAATACCTACTAATCAATGGAAGCATGTTGCAGTTACGTATGATGGTAGCGGAAAAGCAGCAGGCTTGCATATTTATATCAATGGTGAGCAACAGCGCTTGCAAGTAATAATGGATAGTTTACGAAATAAAACCATGCTTACAGGCAATGACTTTTTAGTGGGAAATTGGAATAATCGAGCAAGAGAAACCCGTGATTTATATGGGTTTAAAGGAGGGACAGTTGATAATGCTTTTGTATATAATCGAGAATTAAGCCCTGTAGAATTGAAATATTTAGTGGCTTCCAATAAGCAGGCAACGAAAGCGGATTTATATACGCATTATTTACTAAATAAAAATCGAGACTATCAAATAATTAGGCGAACATTGGATAGTTTACGGAAGATAGATTTGGAAAAGCCGAACATTATGATCATGCAAGAAGCGGATACGGTAAAAGCTACTTTTGTTTTGGATAGAGGGGCTTATGATGCTAAGGCAAATCAAGTGGAACGAGGTACTCCAAAATCAGTTTTGGCATTTTCACCCGAGTTTCCACAAAATAGACTAGGCTTAGCTCAATGGTTATTTGCTGATAAAAATCCGTTGACCAGTAGGGTAGTGGTCAATCGTTTTTGGCAACTCTTTTTTGGTCGTGGTTTAGTCGCCACTCCCGAAGATTTTGGCAATCAAGGAGCATTGCCGAGCCATCCTGAATTATTAGACTGGTTAGCGGTTTATTTTAAAGAAACAGGTTGGGATATGAAGCAATTGGTCAAATTAATGGTGCTATCTGCAACTTACAGACAAGATGCGACCATCACGCCTAAAAGCTTACAAAAAGACCCTAGCAATAAATGGTTGGCAAGAGGGCCCGTTCAAAAATTAACGGCAGAAATGTTGCGTGACCAAGCCCTAGTTGCAGGTGATTTATATTATGAAAAAGTGGGCGGAAAATGGGTGAAACCCTATCAACCACCTGGTATTTGGAAAGAATTAGCCAACCAAATTGGAGAGAATAAATACCGACCGAGTACAGGAAAAGACCTTTATAGAAGAAGTTTATATGGCTATTGGAAACGAACGATTCCGCCGCCAACTATGCTCACTTTTGATGCAGCAGAACGTGCGGAATGTACCGTCAAGAGGCAGCAAACGAGTACGCCATTGCAGTCATTGGCTTTGCTAAATGACCCGCTGTATATGGAAGCGGCTCGAAAGATTGGAGAAAGTTTATTAGTACAACAAGTAGGGGAGAATGAATTAATTAATCATGCTTTTTATACCATCGTTTCTAGGCAACCCACCGCTAAAGAAAGTCAATTGTTAAAAGAATTATTTCAAGCTGAGATTGAAAGATTTCTGAAAGCATCAGCCGAAGCCAATCAGGTTTTAGCAATTGGTGCAACGCCATATAATCAAAGCTTGGATAAAACAACATTAGCTGGATTGACGGTGGTCATTAATGCAATTTTTAATTTAGATGAGGCAAAATATAAATAATGTTTTTTCGGATAAAACCGATATTTCAAGTCTCCAGGCTTGAAATCGAGTAAAATAGATTTATTTAGAGTAAAATTATTATTATTTGAAATAGAATTTTACTCAGATAAAAAATCCTGACTAATAAAGCATAAAATGATAAAAGACGAATATTTCCAACAATTAAATCGCCGTCATTTTCTATCAAAAATGGGCTTAGGTATTGGTGCATTATCCCTAGGTTCTTTAGTCGGTTGCGGTGCAGAACCAAAGATGACAAATCCTTTTAGTAATTCCTTAGGAGGGATTTTAAATGGGACTCATTTTGCACCAAAAGCCAAAAGAATTATTTACCTATTTCAAAGCGGAGGCCCATCTCAACTGGAATTATTTGATCATAAACCATTATTAAGAGAAAGACATGGGGAAGATTTACCTGCCTCTATTCGTATGGGACAACGCTTGACAGGCATGACCGCTAACCAGTCGACCAAACCAATGGCTGCGCCCATTTACGATTTTAAACAAAGAGGGCAAAGCGGCAATTGGGTGAGTGATTTATTACCGCATACGGCAAAAATTGCAGATGATTTATGTTTTATAAAAACAATGCACACCGAGGCGATTAACCATGACCCAGCTATTACCTTCTTCCAAACAGGTTCACAGCAACCAGGGCGGCCTTCGATGGGTGCTTGGCTAAGTTATGGTTTAGGTAATTCCAATGAAAATTTACCCAACTTTGTCGTTTTATTATCAAGAGGAGCACAAAGACCACAGCCTATTTATTCTAGATTATGGGGCAATGGTTTTCTAGCATCTTTGCATCAAGGAACACAATTCCGTTCGGGTAAAGACCCTGTTTTATACCTGCAGAATCCAGCCGGTATCACCAAAGCATCCCGAAGAAATGTCTTAGACCAATTGGCTAAAATGAATGAATTGCGGATGCAGGAATTTGGAGACCCCGAAATTCATTCTCGTATTGCTCAATATGAAATGGCTTATCGCATGCAAACTTCTGTACCTGATGCCATGGATTTATCTGATGAACCAGATGAAGTATTTGAGTTATATGGCGAATCTGCTCGAAAACCTGGGACTTATGCGGCGAATTGTTTATTAGCCAGAAGAATGGCAGAAAGAGATGTTCGGTTTATTCAACTATACCATTTAGGTTGGGACCAACATAGTGATTTGCCTAGAGAAATTGAGTCGCAATGTAGAGATACCGACCAAGCATCTGCAGCTTTGGTGACGGACTTAAAAAGAAGGGGCTTGTTAGAAGATACATTAGTCGTTTGGGGTGGTGAATTTGGTCGAACTAATTATAGTCAAGGCAAGTTAACAGCTACTAATTACGGCAGAGACCATCATCCTAGATGTTTTACAATTTGGATGGCAGGAGCAGGGGTGAAAGCAGGTGTTTCTTATGGGGAAACGGATGAATTTGGCTATAATATCGTCAAGGACCCGGTGCATGTCCACGATTTTCAAGCAACTTTAATGCATTTAATGGGGATTAATCATGAACAGTTGACCTATAAACATCAAGGGCGGCGATATCGTTTGACGGATGTGCATGGGGAAGTGGTGAAGGGAATTTTGACTTAGATTTTTTAAACGCTAACAAGCGAATTTTGCCTACGGAATATAGGGATAACTCTATGGCTTATAATAGAGGAATAAGAGAGAAGTTGAGCAATCATATCTCTTACATCAAAATTCATTAATCATAAACCCATTTCAATTATTGTTACCAGCCCATGCTGAAAAGTAACGATTTTACATTAATGAAACTCTATAAAATTACTATTTTTACTTTTGTGAAATTTTCAAATTACTTCTACTAACTTTTACAATGATAAAGCAATTTTTCTTATTTCTTGGATTTGTATTATTTCTTATTCAATGTCAAACGAGCAATAAACCTACGGTAATTTCTGAAAAAGAACGAAGGGATCCCGTTGATTTAGTCGAACCTTTCGTGGATGCTGCCAATTCTCGCTGGTTCTTTTTTAACTCGGCGACTCGTCCATTTGGAATGGTGAATTTAAGTCCAGACATGGTGATTAATGGGGCATGGAATTCAGGCTATCGCTATAATCAAGATACGATTCGTTGCTTTAGTCATGTACATGCTTGGCAACTATCTGCCATTCCTGTATTACCAACAACAGGCGAATTTAAAGGGCATTTGGGACCCAATAAATATGGCTCTAGTTTCTCCCATGATAAGGAAACAGTTAAAGCTGGTTATCACCAAATCTATTTAGAAGATTATCAGATTGATGCAGAGTTAACAGCAACCACTAGAGCAGGTTTTCATAGATATACCTTTCCTAAATCTGAAAAAAGTCATATTCATGTGGATTTCTCTACTTTTTTAGGCCCAAATGATACTCGAAGTGGCTATGCTAAAAAAGTGAATAATAAAGAAATTGAAGGACATGCTTTGATGGCATCGACTCGCCGTCGGCCAAAAGATACTTATGTTTATTATGTGATTCAATTTGATAAAGACTTTGATAAATTTGGTGCTTGGAAAGATGGACAATTAGTAGAGGGGATGGAAATAAAAGGTGAAAAAACAGGCGCTTATGTTAGTTTTTCCACTAAAGCAGGTGAAAAACGCTTAATGAAGGTGGGCATTTCTTATGTGAGTATAGCACAAGCTCGTTTGAACCTGCATACAGAATTAGCCCATTGGGATTTTGATAAGGCAGTTGTAGATGCTAGAACTGATTGGAATAATTGGTTAAGTAAAATAGAAATTGAAGGAGGCACAGAAACAGAACAAAAACGATTTTATACCGATTTATGGCATGCTTTGCAAGGTCGAAGAACTATTAGTGATGCCAATGGGAAATATTGCGATATGACAGGTGACCAACCTCGAACGGGACAAATTCCATTGGACGAAAAGGGACAACCAAAATTTAATCATTATAATTCCGATTCTTTTTGGGGTGCGCAATGGACCTTGAATACTTTATGGCATTTGGTTTATCCAAAAGTAAGTGAAGAATTTGTGAATTCTATGTTGTTAATGTATGAAGATGGAGGGTTGATTCCTAGAGGGCCATCTGGTGGCAATTATACGTATGTGATGACCGGGGCATCTTCTACGCCTTTTATTGTAAGTGCTTATATGAAAGGTATTCGAGGTTTTGATATTGATAAAGCTTATGAAGGCATGGTAAAAAATCATAGTGAAAAAGGCATTATGGCAAAAGCGGGCTATGAACACGATACTTATTCAGGTGGAGGTATGGATTTTTATTTGGAAAAAGGTTATATCCCCCATCCATTAGGACGACCCCAAAAAGGCTACCATGAAGATGGTTCAGGGCAGACTTTAGAAAATGCGTATCAAGATTGGACGCTAGGGCAAATGGCAAAAGCTTTGGGGAAAACAGCCGATTATGATATATATACTAAAAGGGCGCATAACTACAAAAATATTTGGAAAGCCGATAGTGGTTGGATGTGGGTGAGAAACCTAGATGGTACTTGGAAAGAGCCACTAGATTTATTATTATATGATAATGGTTGGGTGGAAGGAAACGCTGCACAATTTACTTGGTGGGTACCTCAAGATGTGCAAGGTTTGATAAATTTGATGGGCGGTAGAGAAGCCTTTACGAAAAAATTAAATACCACTTTTGAATTGGGTGTTAAGCATGATTTTACAGCAGCCAAAAGCCATGATAAAGGGGAAACGGCTGAAAATAGAAAAGTTTATATTAATTATGGTAATCAACCCTCCATGCAAATGGCTTTTTTATTTAATTATTCAGGTGCGCCGTGGTTGACCCAATATTGGAGTCGGCAAGTTATAGAAAAGGTCTATAGTGGTATCTCGCCAGAATTTGGGTATAGCGGAGACGAAGACCAAGGACTGATGGGGACTTTGGCAGTGATTATGAAAACGGGTTTATTTTCTATGCGAGGCGGCGCAGATGTTGAACCAACTTATGAAATAGCTAGTCCTATCTTTAATAAAATCACCTTTAATTTAGATAAACGTTATTATTCAGGAGATAAATTTGTCATTAAAGCAAATAATTGTTCCAAAGAGAATCTATATGTACAATCGGCTAATTTAGATGGAAAACCCTTAGATAAACCTTGGTTTTTTCACAAAAATTTAGTGGATGGTGGGCAATTAATTTTGGAAATGGGGGATAAACCGAATAAGGAGTGGGGGAATAAGGCGGAGGATGCACCGCCTTCTATGAGTCAGTAAATCTTAATTCAAATATCATAATTCATCAATTCACTTAATTATCGGTTTGTAAAATAAACAATTTGATAAGAATCCTTATGATGGGCGCGCTTCGAGCATGCCCGTCATTTATATAGTATCTAATTAATACATCCAACCATGCAAATGATTAATAAAATAACCATTACTTTTCTTTTAATACTGTTTACTTTAAATATTTCTTATGCTCAACGTCCCGAAGGTGGTGGCAGAGGTGGTGACCCTAAAGAAAGAGCTAATCAACAAACTGATAGAATGATTGAATCATTGGACTTATCTGTGGCACAAGGAACAAAGATTAGAGCTTTAAACCTTGAATTTGTGGATAAAATGGTGGCTGCTAGAGATAAGGCAAGAGCAGCAGGAGACAGGGAATCCATGAGGACTACCATGCAGACGATGCGAAAGGAACAAAATGAACAACTAAAAAAATATCTAACGGCTGAGCAGGTAAGCAAATGGGAGAAAATTTTGGCAGAACGACCTGAAAGAGTAAGAAGAGAACGAGGTCAGGGCAAAAGGAAAGAGAAAAAGAAGGATAAGGAAGGAGCTAAAAGTTAACTTTCGAGCTTTCTCTCTTCATGCGAAAACAGCTAAAATATCTTTGCCAAAACCATCTCTTTATAACTAGCCCCAATTGGCAATTTATCCTTCCCAAGCTGCACCATATTTCCCTATCTGCTAACCACTATTAATACAGATTATGCTACAAAAATCCTGACTCCTTCTGACAGCTAAACTCTAATTCAAAGAAAAAATGATTAAAATGGCCAAATATCTGTGTGCGCTCCTTTTTTTCCTACCAATAGCTTTAGCAGCACAAGACCTGAGCATTACAGGCAAAGTAGTAGATGAAACCAATAGCCAAGCCTTACCAGGAGCGCATATCAGCCTATTATATCCATGGGAGGAAGTAGTGAAATCGACCGTTACAAATGCAGATGGTAGTTTCGTATTAGAAAAGGTGGAGAAAGGCGGTTATAAACTCAAAATTTCTTTTTTGGGGTATGCAGATAAAGTGCAAGAGGTGACTTTGAGCAATCAATCTATCAATTTAGGTACGTTAATTATTGCTGAAGGTGCGGTCAATTTGGATGCCGTAGAAGTTAAAGAAAAACTACCCTTAGCCCAACAAAATGGCGATACCACCGCTTATAATGCCAATGCTTTTAAAACCTTAAAAGATGCGAGTGCGGAGGATTTAATTGAGAAAATGCCTGGGGTTATTAAAAATGGTGGTCGGCTGCAAGTTCAAGGAGAGAATGTGGGTAAAGTATTGGTTGATGGTCGGGAGTTTTTTGGGAATGACCCCAATGCCGCTTTGAAAAATTTGCCTGCGGAGGTGATTAGTAAAATTCAAGTATTTGACCAACAAAGTGACCAATCTCAATTTACGGGATTTAACGATGGAAATACGACCAAAACCATTAATATTATTACCAAAAGTGGAACGAGTAATGCCCAATTTGGAAAGTTATATGCGGGTTATGGGACCGATAATCGCTATCAAGTTGGTGGAAATACTAGCTTTTTTGATGGCGACCGTAGAATATCAATTATTGGACAATCTAATAATGTCAATATCCAAAATTTTGCTGCGGAAGATTTATTAGGCGTAGTGGGTGGTGGTAGTCGCAGAGGTGGCGGCAGAAGTCGAGGAGGACGAGGCGGTGGTAGAAGAGGTGGGCGGTCTGGCGGTGGTATATCTGCGAATGACTTTTTAGTAGACCAATCGGGCGGGGTGGCGAGCACCAATGCATTTGGGATTAATTATTCGGATAAATTTGGCGAGAACTTAAGTCTTTCTGGTAGCTATTTTTTTAATAATACAGACAATACGTCTATTGAAAATTCTTTGATTGAATTTATTGATAACGAGCAGACTAGTGAATTTTATCAAGAAGACAATGAAACGAGAAGCGATAATTTTAACCATCGAATTAATGGGGTTTTAGAATATAGTTTTAGTAAAAGAACCTCTTTAATTATGCGTCCCAAAGTAACTTGGCAAGCCAATAAGGGAAGCGCTTTTACAACTGCGGAAACCTTATCAGGGACTAATTTACTCAATAGCACGATAACTAATTTTAAGTCGGATTTAAATGCTATCAATGGGTCGAATTCTCTGGTCGTTCGGCATCGATTTGAGGCTAGAGGTAGAACGATTTCTTTGGGTCTTACGAATGCCTATTCCAATAATAAAGGGCAAAGTTTCTTGAATTCTCAGAATGAAATTCGGCGTCAAATGATTTTGTCCGATACCTTAAATCAATTAGGGAATTTAGACATCAACGGTTGGCAACATTCTGCTAATTTGAGTTACACCGAACCAATTGGAAAAGGCATGGCGATGTTCAATTATCGAACATCCGTACAGGAAGATGATGCAGATAAACGAACTTTTGATTTTGTGGAGGGTAGCCAAGATTATACAAATTTTAATGAGCCATTGAGTAGTGTTTTTAGTAATAAATATTGGACGCATCAATTGGGAACAGGCTATAATTATAGAAAAGGCAGGGAGTTTTTTGCGATAGCAAGAGTCAATGCTCAATGGTCGTATTTGAATACAGCAGAAACTTTTCCAGCCATGGCAAATATTAAAAGAACTTACTTTAATCTAGTGCCATTTGCGATGCTTCGAATAGCATTTTCTAAACAAGAAAATTTACGATTTATGTATCGCTCCAATACACAAACGCCCACAGTAAAACAATTGCAAAATGTAGTCGATAATAGCAATCCATTACAATTAACGGTTGGAAACCCAGATTTAGACCAATCTTTTAATCATCGAATGTTTTTGCGGTATACTAAAACTAATTTAGACAAAGCCTCGGTATTTTTCATTATGGTATCAGGAAATTTTACAGATAATTATATTGGAAATGCGACTTATTTAGCAGATAGAGATAATCCTATTTTTGGGGAGTTAAATGTGCAACGAGGCACTCAATTGAGCCGACCTGTTAATTTAGATGGCTATCGAAATTTTAGTGTTTTTACAACTTATGGTTTCCCATTTAAAGCCATTAAAACGAATATAAACCTGGATTTATCCGCTAATTTGAGCCGTATTCCAGGTTTAATCAATGACGAATTAAATAACTCCGAAAATCGTTCTTTAACGGGCGGAATTACTTTTGCGAGCAATATTAGTGAAAATGTAGATTTTACCATCTCGTCCAGAACAGGTTTAAATAGTATTGAAAATACACTCCAAAGAGCAGGGAATACCAATTATCTAAGTCAAAAGACAACACTTAAATTGGGTTGGGTATTACCAGGAGGTTTGGTCTATAGAACCAGCATAGCCCATCAATTTTATGATGGCTTAGCGGATAATTTTGATTCCGATTATTTTTTATGGAATATGAGTTTGGGTAAAAAAATGTTGAAAGAGGATAGGGGAGAATTGGCGATTACCATTTTTGATTTACTCAATCAAAACCAAAGCATTGTCCGAAATGTAACGGATGTTTACATTGAAGATTTAAGAACCAATGTTTTACAGCAATATTTTATGCTAAAATTCACCTGGAATTTCAGAAATTTTAATTCTGGTAAAGCAAAGACTGCTACAGAATCGGAAGAAGATAAACGACGGAAGCGAAAATTTTAAACTTGAATTTAAAATTACTTTTCTAAATTTATTTTAGCCTACCTTTGCAAAATTTCTAATCAAATAAATTCAACTATGAGGTTCTTCATTGACACAGCCAACCTTGATGACATTGCCGAAGCTAAGGATTTAGGCATTTTAGATGGTGTAACCACCAATCCTTCTTTAATGGCAAAAGAAGGAATTTCTGGAGAAAAGAATATTCGAAATCACTACAAAGAAATTGCTAAATTAATAGATGGTGATGTAAGTGCAGAGGTCATTTCTACTGATTTTGAAACGATGATTAAAGAAGGCCAAGAATTGGCCGCATTAGCACCGAATATTGTGGTGAAAGTACCAATGATTAAAGATGGTGTGAAAGCGATGAGGTGGTTTTCTGATCAAGGAATTCGGACCAATTGTACGCTGATTTTTTCGGCAGGTCAAGCTATTTTAGCTGCTAAGGCGGGTGCTACTTATTTATCGCCGTTTGTAGGTCGAATTGATGACATCACTTGGGATGGCATTGGTTTGATCTCCCAAATTGCTGAATTATATGCTGTGCAGGGGTATGAAACAGAAATTTTAGCAGCCTCTGTAAGAAACGCTAAACATATTGTAGATGCGGCTATGGCTGGTGCAGATATTGTAACTTGCCCTTTAAGCTCTATTTTGGGCTTATTAAAACATCCGTTGACGGATATTGGTTTAGCTAAATTTTTGGCAGACCATCAAAAAGCAGCGAAGAAATAATAACGATGAATGATGAACGATAAGCTATGAATATAGAAATCTGACAATTCATCGTTCATCATTTTTAGTTTATAATTTGGAGCGGTTATTAACCTTATTACCATTTAATAACCGCTCCTTTTATTCATTCAAGACTCACAAAATGAATATCCTATTTTACCTAAAGTTCTTAATGGCAGCCTTTTATTTTTATGCAGGTTATGCTCATTTTAAACGCCCTTGGTTCTTTTACAAAATTACCCCACCTTTTTTAAAAAAATGGCAAGCTCCCATTAACGTTATTGTAGGAGTAGCTGAGATTTTGGGAGCGATAGGCTTATTGATTCCTGCGACTCAATCGGCGGCAGCTTGGGGCATAATTGCCTTATTAATTGCCGTTTTTCCAGCGAATATTTACCATTTAACCTCCAAAGGAGCGGGTATGAAAGTCCCAATTTGGGGATTATGGTTAAGATTACCTATACAGTTTGTTTTATTGGCTTGGGCGTATGCCTATACTTAAAGGAAATAGTAAACAGCGGACAAATAAACTAAAAATGGGGTGACCTCCGAGACAACTATACGAAAAAGACTACAAACGATGCTTTAAAATTAGCTTAAGGAATCTTTGTTTTGAGCAATTAGCTATATTGTGAAAATCCGTGGTATTTATTATTTGTGGAAGAAAACTGTTTGCCACGGATGATTAAGTACCACGGATTTTCTGTTTTTAGATAAAATTGCATTTAAGCTTTAAGGGTTTTCTTATAAAAATCTCAGTACCTAAAAAATTAAGTCAAAGACTTG
>JAFMDF010000131.1 GCA_017857395.1 Bacteroidota bacterium
ATCTTACTGATTTACAGTCACATGTGAAAAATAATTAAGTTTAATTTAGTTCAAGTAAAAATATATGCCAATTATGTCTGCCATCCAGGGCCTACTTTAGGCTATCGACTAGAATATGAAAATGTGGTCTTTGCCTATATTCCTGATCACGAACCTGCTTTAGGGCTACGGAATTTTTCAGCAGACCCAGAATGGACTTCTGGGTATGATTTGGCTAAAAATGCTGATTTATTGATTCATGATGCTCAGTTTTCAGATGAGGAATATCAACATTGCATTGGTTGGGGGCATAGCACTATTTCCCATGCCATCAAATTTGCTGCTTTAGCTAAAGTCAAAAAATTATTATTTTTTCACCACGACCCTAATCATAGTGATTATCAATTGGAAACATTAACGCAACAATATTTAAAAGCACATCCCTTTAATGCAGAAATTGGTCGAGAAGGAGCCATTTTTGATTTAAATAAAAGTTAGTGCTTACACAAAAAAAAACGCTCAATACCAAGTCAATCCATATAAAATAACTAATTATCTAAAATATAACCTCATAAAGTAGGTTTTAGGTATATTTTATGGAATTTAATTGTGAAATATTAGGTTTTTGCCTTATATTTAGGTGTCAATTTGATTTTTAATGTGTTCCTCAAAACGGTTGGGCGAGTAATCAAGGATTAAGAAAGACTACAACTGCCTATATTAGGTTTCTGTACAAACACCCACCATCACTCCTCCAACCGCTTTTTTAACAGTTTTTAAAGATTTTTTACTCCGTTAATACGTTATTCTATTCAATATAATTTTTCCATTATTCACAATCATTAAAGGGTCATGCACTGCTCCTACATTATCTAAAGGATTTCTTTCTAAGATTAATAAATCTGCATCTAATCCTATAGCAATTCGTCCAGTCCGTTCACTAAGGTTTAACATTTCAGCAGCAGCGGAAGTCGCCGCTTTTAGTGCCTCTAAATTGGTCATTCCAATACTCACTAATTCTTCCAATTCTAAACCCATCCGAAGCGTGCTATTTTTTCCATAATTGGTATCCGTCGCAGCGACTATTTTTACCCCCATTTGATACGCATTAGTTGCCGTCTCTTTTATTCGGGGAGCCATGTGCCGTCCTCGCATCATTAAAAGTGGATTATCATAATCTCCTCCAGGTTCTTTTAAATCGGAAACGATGGCTAAAGTCGGCACTAACCAAGTCCCTTTTTCTTTCATTAATTGCAACGTTTCTTTACTCAAATAAGTGCCATGTTCAATACTTTTTACACCACCTAAAACGGCAGCTCGGCCCCCTTCATCTCCATGAGCGTGCGCTGCTACAGGAATGTCTTTTTTAGCCCCTTCTGCTACTAATACTTTCATTTCTGCTTCCGTATAATAAGGCTCTCTAGGGTCTGTATTAGGTAAACCTGCTCTTGCAGTGGCATTTGTTTTTATCCAATCGACCTTTTTATCTACCAATGCTTTTCCCATTCGCTCCATGGCAACTGTTCCTCGCACTTTAGTTTCCATTAAATCTATCATGTCAGGAAAATCCATAAAAAAGCCATCCGAAGGTGTTGGTCGTACATGATACCCTGCTGCAATAATTTCTGGTATATCGTTTTCTCCTCGCTTACCTAGTTCTCGCATCCCAACATCTTTAAAATGGTCAACGCCCATACTTCTTGCCGTAGTCACTCCTGAAACTAATGCACGTTTGGCTGCTGCCATATCCCTTAAATGTACATGACAATCAATTAATCCTGGCATCACATATTGGCCTTTCAAATCAATAATTTTGGCAGTAGCAGGCATGCTGTAAGGGTCATTTCCTGCTACTATTTGCTTGATTTTTCCATTCACCACCAAAATCGTTTTATCGCGCTGGACATTTCCAGAAACACCATCTACAATACTAGCATGTTGCAAAACAATTGGTGGGTCAGGTGAAAATTGGTCTGCTAAATCTAAGATTTCTACCTTTCTAAATTCGATAGGATGGCTTTCACTTTGTAGGGAAATAGACCCTTTTGTTAAAGGCATTCCATCTTTTTTCACTAGCGGGTCATATCCATTGACTACTGGGCCACCCATTTGCGGCTTTTGGTAAGTAAATACGGTATCACCATTCACAATATGTTGAATCATTTCATTCCCTAAAACTAATACTTCTGCTATCACCCATTCATCGCCATGATAAGTTTTTGACGTAGAATTCAAACAATGCCTTTTTTCTAATTTGCCATCTATTTCCACATGTGTACCAGGCGTACACAAATTACAAGTCGGTCTATCTTTTCCATCTCCTTTTCCACCCAAAAATTGGACTTCTATAGAAATAGGAAAATCTTGGTCTTTTAACATACTTTCCGCTGACTGTCCATGCACCATCACACCACTATTTCTAAAAGCCCAACCTTCTCCTTCAGGCGCTTGGTCTCCGACAAAACGGTATTCTATTCTCAATAAATAATGAGAGAAATCTTTGTTGTAAAAAATATGTCCATATTGTCGATTAAAATCAGTGTATTGGTCATAGGCTACTTTCATCACCCCATTCTCTACCCGAAAAGTATTGCCATAATTTTCATTGAGTTCATGTCCTTTGATTTTAATATCCCAACCAGTGAGGTCTTTGCCATTAAAAAGTTGTTGCCATTCGCCATCGTAATTAATTTGGGCATAAGTGTTAATCGTAAGAAACAAGGCAAATAAGAGGAGAAATTTTTTCATGAGTATTGCGGTTTCGTTTTTATGAAAAATGGACTTGTATTATATAGACATATAGGGTTTTCTTATAAAAATGATTTTACAGGAAATCATGTTGAAAACATGAAAAATACTGGGTCGAAGTTGCAAACTTCGACCATCGGCATCGAATTTCAATCCAACTTTGGAGCCGATATTCGAAGATTGTATCTTCGAGTCGATATTTTTCAAGTCTTTGACTTAATTTTTTAGGTACTGAGATTTTTATAAGAAAACCCTTTATAGACATAACACAAGCCCAATTTTAGGAAGAATTTATTGTAAAGTGTATGCTTACCTGAAAATATTTATATTAAATACCATTTTTAACGGTCTTCCCTTATGCTAATAGTGTTTTTTGCTAAATAAGATACCGTAATTTAGAGTTCTATCAAAACCTATGAGTGTATCTTAAACCTAGCTCCACGATAGCAGGTTCGGGAGATCGAGCGGATGGAAATGATGATGGAATTGGTGCCGCTGCAAGTTTTGAATTTCTTACAGCGATTACAATGAGTGTCGATGGTTTTATATATGTGCCTGATGCTTCAGCTGTGCGTAAGGTTAATCCAGTTACAGGGGAAGTCACAACGATTGCAGGTTTTTTTGGCGATAAAAGACAATTAGATGGACAAGGGACAGCAGCTAGATTTCAATTCGCACATGGTATAACTTCTGACCCATCGGGTAATATATACGTATCTGAATTTAATAATCACGTTATTCGAAAAATAACAACAACAGGATTTGTTTCAACTATAGCAGGAGATAATGGCGATGCTGGCACTCAAGATGGAACAGGAACAGCCGTTCAGTTTAATGCTACATCAGGGCTTGCTTCTGATGCTAATGGGAATATATTTATAGCAGACCAAGGTAGTGATTTAATTAGAAAAATGACACCTGCTGGGGTTGTTACTACCTTTGCTGGCGTAGCAAATGCAGATGGATTTGTTAATGGCCCGCTCAGCCAAGCTACTTTTAATAACCCAACTGCCATTGGTTTTGATGGTTTTGGAAATATATATGTTTCGGAAATAAGCAATAATGCAGAAAGGAAAATTGGCAACTGTGCAGCGCCAGCAACAGTAACTTTTGGTTTCTCTTCTTTTTTAAGCGCCTCCAATCCAAGTAATTGTAGTACAGGCGGTGAATTGTATTATGCAGACACCCTAACAATTCCAGCTACTGGCACGCTACAAACAGGTTTAGATTTTCGGGTCAATACGGCTACTGACTTTTTCACTGGTGTTCCCTGTACAACTGGTGCTATACGTGGTTCAGCAGTTGGAAGAAGCGGTTTAATGACACCAGACGAAGGGCTTGGCGGCACAGAAATTAAAGAAACTGCTCCTGGTTCTGGAATCTATAAATTACCTTTTTGGGCAACGGCTTCTACACCTACAGCTATTACCGTAATTGAAAGTCGAAATACAACCGCTGCTCCTGCGGCAGGTGCAGGCGGTGGTGGTGGTCTTCCTGCATTGCTTAATCCTCCTGTTGCGGCGGCAGCTACTGCGCCAATACCTACGATGAGCCAATGGGGTTTGCTTGTTTTTTGCTTACTTATACTGAACCTTAGTGTATTTTTTATAGGTCGAGTTGAATTGAAATAATCGACCTCCTCTTATAATAAAAAAGGTTCGTATCTTCTGTGAGGTACGAACCTTTTTTCATAAAAATAGAAAAAATAATTATCCGTGGTAGCACTTAATCCGTGGTTAGAATAGCTAACATAGATTTTAATAAAAATAAAGTCTTATCTAAGATACGTTACTTGGAAGCCGCCTCAAAAATCGAATTAAAAATCAACTTATAAGTCCCCCGTGGCTGCCCTCGAAATTGTGGTCGAAAACTAAACAAAACCACATTTCCATCTCCATGTTCCACATCTATCATCGCCGCTTTTCCTTTTAAGTATTTATCTTCGCCTTGGGCCCAACCACTCATTAATAAATCTTTATCGGCAAACTTAACGATGATTTCGGCTTTTGGTGCAGGCGCTTTTTTAATATCTTCCTTGCCGCCTTCGCCCATATAAGAAGGACTATAAATTTTAAACGCTCGACTACGAGAAAAGGAAGCCGCTATTTCTTCTTGCATCCCATAAGCCAACGTTTTTTTGGTATCCACATTGGCACGAATCAAGGAACCAGGGATAAAAAATTGTTTGTCCGATAAACTTTTAGTTACATTGACAATTGGCAAACCAAATTGGTCAATCGCAAAATCACTTGCTCGATCAAAAGTAATCAATGTACCGCCTTTTTTGATGTATGCTTCAAACATTTTAGCCCCATCTAAGCCGATACCGCCTGTATATTCTTTTGGCATTCGACTCACATCATGCCCGTGCATAATGCTACTCGGTCGTTGAGAGGGGATAATAATAGCAGCGTATTTAGCTAAATCTCCTCGCCGAATATCAGCATCTTGCAAAGTATCTAAATCAAAAGCATGTTCTCTTAACATCCATCGAGTCCAACCTTCGTCCATATTCGCTACCCAGCTTTTGTAAATACCTACTTTGAATTTTTTGATCGTTTGGCGTTTGACTTTTGGTTTTTTATTGACGCTAACGAAATCAATTCCCGTTTTTGCAGCAACCTGTCCTATTTTATCATTATTTGATCCTACCCAAAAAGTACCAGCAGGATATATAGTTTTCCCTACGCTTATCTCTTCTACTAATCGCTGTACAGTTTCTCCTTCTTTTAACAATAAATTGACTGCTTTATACGAAGCGTTTTGGGTCGATGAAAATAAATACCCTGCTTTGGCTTTTCCATTGACCGTTCCAGTAATAGGCGCTATTAAACCTTCAATCATTTCTGTATTAGCAGTAAAAGTGCTATCAATTCTATCTACTTGAATCCCCATTTGCATCGGTAGCGTCCAACCTGCTAAATCATAAGGTGGTTTTGGAGGGCCGCCTGGATATAAATATTGGTTTGGATATTCTTGTTTTTCCATCAAATCTACTAAAAAAGGTCGGAATGCTTGCGCACCATAAAACACAACGGAACCTTCCCGATATTTTTTCTCTCCAATAGTAAAATCACTCGTTGCTCGATGCGCTTCCAATCCACCACGTTGTAGAATTTCTACCAAGTTTCTAGCTTCCCCTTTATCCCATTGTTTCGCTGGTAATACGTAAGCATAAGCCTCGTCCTTATTTTCGATGGCATCTCTGCCCATCAAATAAATATTGCGTAGAAACTGCTCTTTTCTATCCGCTGCAATTTCTAAGATACCCATAGAAGCGGTTAGCATATAATCAACCGCATCTCTAAAATGAGACTCTCCACCTTCCCAAGGATAAGGGTAAAACACCTCCGACCCATCCGAGGCAATACCAGCCACTCTTTTTGGCTTTTTCTTAGGGTCATAAAAACGAGGGGTTGGGGTCGCATGCGCTACTTCTGTTAAAATCCCAATCATATTATGGTAATAAGGAGCGGTACGCATCCCACCATTCCAAAACATACTAAAATTAGTACCCGAAATTACCCCAGGCATTTTCTTCATCGCAAAACGGTTCGCCATTGCTGTTCCTACTAAATTCACGCCTGTCGTCACCCCTGGATGAATTCGTGGATTGACAGGGCTGCGGAAAGGTGGTAAAAATATTCTTGCCCAACTTGGCGACGTTTGATGGTGATTATGAATGATTTGTGGATACCATTCACGGTATAAAATTCGATTGGCCGTTTTGGTTTCAGGCATATTATTCATAAACCAATCTCGGTTATTATCGTGTCCTACATATTTTTGGTATAAAATCGGTGTTCGAGAAGTTTCGAAGGGCGTACCCAAGTTTTTTCGATACCAATCTACCACGATGTCTACTCCATCAGGGTTGATACAAGGCACTAAAAGGGTAATCACGTTTTCTCGAATTCGCTGCATTTCCGCCGTTTCTTCGGTGGCTATTTTATATGCCAATTCATTCGCCATCTGAGCATGTGCTCGTTCACTAGCATGCATGCCTGCATCAAACCAGATGATTGCTTTGCCATCCTTGACCATTGCCTCTGCCTCTTCTTTCGTAATTTTTGCCCTAGCCAAAGCGGTACTAATTTCTTTCCATTTATCTAACTGGGCTAAATTTTCTTTAGTAGAAATAAACATCAATTTAATGGGTCTGCCCATGACTGATTTTCCAATATCAATCATCTTCACTCGGTCAGAAGTCGTGGCTAATTGATTATAATAATCTAGCATTTGGTCATAGTCTGCTAACTTATAATCTGCCCCCACTTGGAAACCAAATACGTCTTCAGGGGAAGGTACTTTTTGAGCGTGAATTAAGGAAATTGTGCCACAAAAAAAGAAAAGAAAAACGATGGTAAGTAACCGATTCATCATAATTAACTGGTTTTATTGATTTGCGGCTAAAATAGGATTAATCTGTTGAAAAATGGTTAGGGATAATCAATAGTTTTAGGAAAAAGCTTATTTTTGAATTATGAAGCAGCAATTACCAATAGGAATTCAGAGTTTTAAAAAACTTAGAACAGAAAATTTATTGTACGTAGATAAGACAAAATCTATTTTCGACTTAACTAAACTCAGTAATTATTTCTTTCTATCACGTCCTCGTCGATTTGGTAAATCATTGACGCTTTCTACTATTAAAGAATTATTTCAAGGTAGCAAAGAATTATTTGATGGACTCTGGGTGCAAGACCATTGGGATTGGACACAGCAACATCCAGTTATTCATATCTCTTTTAGTAGTATTGGTTATAAGACATTAGGGTTAGAACAATCCCTTAATATTGCTATGGATAGGATAGCAAAAGAAAATAATATAACGCTAGGTAGTACAGAATATGACCAAAAATTCAAAGAATTAATTGAGAAATTAGCTGCAAAAAATAATGTAGTTATATTAATTGACGAATATGACAAACCCATTATTGATTATTTGGACGACCTGCCACAAGCCAAAGCGCATCAAAAAATACTTAAATCTTTTTATTCTATTATTAAAGACTCTGACCCTTATATTCGTTTTTTATTAATAACAGGCGTTTCCAAATTTAGCAAAGTCAGTATTTTTTCAGAATTAAATAATTTAACCGATTTAACCATTCATTCTAAATTTAGCACCCTAGTCGGGTATACACAAGCAGAATTAGAGCATTATTTTGAAGAAGGTTTGGAAGAATTAATTGGGAAATTAGCACCTACTAAAGAAGCCTTATTGGCACGAATAAAGGAATGGTATAATGGCTATAGTTGGGATGGTAAAAATTTTGTTTATAATCCGTTTTCTGTACTCTCTTTCTTTGGTGATGGGCAATTTAGGAATTTCTGGTTCAGTACTGGCACACCTACTTTCTTGATTAATCTTTTGAAAGAGAGAAATCTATATGACATCAGAGAAACAGAAGTAGGGGAAGCCACTTTTGATAGTTTTGACCTTGAAAATATGGATACGCATGCACTCCTTTTTCAAACAGGCTACTTAACTATTAAATCCATTGAACCACTCTTTAATCTTTTTACGCTAGATTACCCTAATCGAGAGGTCAAAGATAGCATGCTACAGTATTTAGTAGCTGGATTTAATCATGGTTCCTATGCTAAAACTACGCCCATTGTTATCAATTTAAGAAAAGCTTTTTTAACCAATGATGTTGATAAAATAATCAGTATAATTAATAGTTTATTCAAATCTATTCCTTCCCACATTTTCATTAAAGAAAAAGAAGCTTATTATCATTCTGTTGTCTTTTTAGTTTTCCAATATTTGGGTCAATTTATTGAAGCAGAAATTAATACTTCTGATGGCAGAATTGATGCGGTTGTGCAAACAGACACTCATATTTATGTTTTAGAATTCAAACTTGATGAAAGTGCAGATAAAGCCATTCAGCAAATTCAAACAAAGGCTTACCTTGAAAAATATAAGAATCAAGATAAAAAATTAGTAGGTCTTGGCATCAATTTCAGTAGTAAAACTAAAAGCGTATCTGATTGGAAAATGATTGATTTTACTTAAATATTTGCCCCTTTTTAAATAATATTCCTATATGTAATTTACTTACCTAAACCCTTCGCATGAAAAAATTACTTCCTTTGCTTTGTTTGCTGATGATACTTGCTTGCCAAACGATACCACCTGCCATTCAAACCGTTATTCCTGAATGGACACCTTATGACGAAACGAGTGAAATAGCGGAAAATGCCGGCCATAAAATCGGCAGAATGCAGTACAAATTAATCCAATCTAAATTTTTAGATAAAAATGAAGTTTGGAAATCAGCTGCTGACCAAATCGCCTACTTTTCAGAAGCGGAGTATCAAGCATTAAAACCACTTATTTTAGAGCAAGATATACTGACCATGCAAGGGCATATCAAAACGGGTAAATTAACTTATGAAAAAATTACCCAATGGTATTTGTATCGAATTGTAAAATATGAAAATGATAAAGACAAATCTTTACATTCCATTATTGCTTTGAATGCTAATGCCGTAAAAGAAGCTCAACTAAAAGACAAAAATAAATCTGCCAATGACCATCCGCTTTATGGAATGCCTATTTTACTAAAAGATAACATTAATACAGCAGGCATGAAAACGACCGCAGGCGCTCATGCTTTGATAGACAATCAGACGGAGGATGCTTTTATTGTCGAACGTATAAAGGCAAAGGGAGGCATTATTTTAGGTAAAGCTAATCTAAGTGAATGGGCTTATTTTTTTTGCGATGGTTGCCCTGTTGGTTATAGTGCTGTTGGTGGGCAAACCTTAAATCCTTATGGCAGGAAAGTTTTTGAAACAGGCGGGTCTAGTGCGGGAAGTGGGACAACAATGGCAGCAAATTATGCAGCCGCAGCCGTTGGCACCGAAACTTCTGGTTCTATTCTTTCGCCTGCTAGTAAAAATTCGATAGTGGGCTTAAAACCGACAATTGGTTTATTAAGCCGTTCTGGTATTGTGCCAATTTCTAGTACGTTAGATACGCCTGGACCGATGACTCGAAACGTAACAGATAATGCGATTTTATTATCTGCTATGGCAGGAGAAGATGCAGCTGACATAGCTACCAAAGACAATCCAAAAGATAAAACTTATTGGGACAACTTAGCAAATGTTTCTTTAGAAGGACTTCGATTGGGCGCAAATACACGATTCTTAGAAGATTCTATTTATAATTTAACGGTTGAAAAATTAAAGACCTTTGGGGTGACGATTGTAGAATTTGATCCTGTGGAAATCAATAATGATGGCTTTTTGACTATTTTGAATGGAGATATGAAAGCGGATTTACCTGCTTATTTAAGTCAACATTCCTCTGCAACTAGTGGCATCAAAAATACCCAAGATGTGATTGACCATAATTTAGTAGATACTTTAAAACGTTCGCCTTATGGACAAGCCCGATTAGAAGGCGTAGTCGCTGAGTCTATTAGTCCAGAAGATTTTACCAAATTAAAAGCAAGGTTATTAAAAGAAGGTCGAAAATTCTTTAATACACCGATGGACGAACATAATTTAGATGCTGTTTTATCCATTAATAATTATAATGCGAGTCATGCGGCTATGGCGAAATATCCTTGTCTGACGGTGCCAATGGGTTATCAAGAAACGGGTGAACCGATTAGTTTGACCTTTATAGGAAAGACTTTTGAAGAAGATAAATTATTGCGGATTGGGTATGCTTTTGAGCAGGCTACTAAGGTTCGGAGAATGCCAGAAGGGTATTAATGAATAAAGTTAATTCTACCTTATTTTTAAATGAGCGCGCAAGTGAATTTGTGTAAATTGAGTAAGATGTAGCATTTAACCCGATTATTTTTAAAGTGGAGTTAGAAAATAATCGGGTTAAATTAAAATGAAAAGGGTTTTCTTCAACCTACAACTCCACAATCAACCCTTCATTAGCAGGAACCTTACCTTCACAAACCGCCTGATGAATCTTTGCCATTTCGGCCAAGCCGTCTACTTTTTTAAAGGTCAACCATTCCTGCGTTTTAGCGGCAGTTTCCATCATGAATCTAGAAGTCTTTTGGTCAAAACCAGCAGGTCCCCATTCTTTCATGCGTCTTTGAATATGACCAGGCGCAAAGAAAAATTCGCTTCTTTCGGTAATCATCCCTTTCTTTGGTTTGGCTGCTGCTTTGTCCCAATGTGTCAATCCGACATTGATACACCATTTCATGTTATCGCCTAATGCGGTATGTAAGGCCAATAAAATATCTCCGTTACCTGACATATCAACTATTACCGTTGGAATCGTTGCGTCAATTTCACCGATGGCATCATACGTAGTATTTTGGTCATATAAGTTCAAACTTTTGACCATGGCTAAGTTTCTGCCAGAAGTCACACCGATTACCTTAGGTGCATTTTCATCTGCTTTCAAAGCATAACCTAAGCCTGTACTAGTCTTACTAGAGGCACTTAAAATAATGACCTGCTTTGCACCGTAGTAATCTTTATCCTGTAGTGCATCCCAAATACAGAAAGAAGTTAAATGTAATGGGAATAACATCATTCGTGCCTTATCCATAGAAGCATGGTAGTCTTTTTCGGCATGCACTCTTCGGTACATATTATACCCAGCAGGTAATTTAGTACGGTGTGCTGCACCATCAATAAATCGTTGGTCATTTACTCGAGTTGGCGTCATTTTTAAATGACTTGCTGGTGGGAAATAACCAAATAAACGGTCGCCAACTGGAATACCCTCAACATTCGACTCCACCACATCTGCAAAACCCCAAACTGGAATCACCCCCTGACCATCCGAATCTTTACCTACTGCTGGGAAAAATTGCCAATAGCCAACCATATCAGCCGCTACAGCATAGGTAATATTATTCGCCGTATAAGCAAATTTGTCTACTTTTACTAGCACTTCTCCGTCGCCAATGGCCAATGCTTCAGTCGGCATTTCTGCTAAGCGACCATTAAAAAACATTTTCTTGTTAACTTGGAATTGTGGATTTTTAATAGCGGGTTTATCTACTGCATCAATTTCAGCGATAAACTTCTGTAAATTCATCATCGCTGGCAAAGCATTATTTTTTAGTCTTTGCATAATTGCCATGTGCTTTTCGTTGGTCTTATCTGCATGCCGAACCACTTTCCCAAAACCATCCAAACGATTTTCCATTACCCACTTACGGAGCACTTTATCTTGCGACCAAGTAAATTGATTTTGCATCATTGCTGCTAACATTCTTAACCAATCCGTATCATGATTGGGTAAAGGCACGACTTGACATAATTTATTCTTCTCTTTTTGAGTCTCGTAGTTTGCTTCTACATACGCAATGACCGCCGCACTAAAAACAGGTTGGTAAGACCGAACCGTTTGTGGGGTAATTACATTGCCATTAAAAATAGGCTTCGTTTCTAAATTAGAAATCGCACTTGCGGAACAATCTACATGTACAAAATCTGGACTTGTTGCAATCGTTCCGTTATCCAAAATGATTTGGTCTTGCTCGATGCTTTGAACTCGCCCTTTTCTGATGACATTTTTGATTTTTCTCAATTCCTGCAACTCCATTTGGCTAATGGTCGCCCCATGAAACATCTGTGGTCGAACTGATTGGTCAATACGCACCAAAACTCCTTTTTCTTCTAGTTTATCAAACATATCCGTAACAGAAGTCGCTTGTGCCACTGCTTCAAATTGATTGGCTTGATTGCCTATAGATTTTTCAAAAAAGGCAGCTGTAGGTTGAGTCGTTTCTCGGTCGATTAACCAAGCGTCTCTAGACACAATCCAAGTGATATTATCTGGATTGACTCTGTTTTCCAATAACCATAAACAAGCATCAATTCCTGTTTTTCCACCACCAACTACGACAAATCCTTTCGGAGGCGTACTAATTTTAGTCAAATCATTTAATGGCATAAAATTGACCCCTTCGGCAATCGTAAAATTAGGCGTATGCGTAGAAGGGACGGTTGTTTTTAAATAAGTCGCATCTATCAATTTATTATTCACTTTCACTTCATATTCCTCACCCGTCATCATAGAAGTGAATTTATAATCTCCTTTATATTCACATAGTGGAAAATATTGTACTCTGCCTGTTGGCAAAAAAGTAGCTCTCATCACTTCATCAAAATAAGCACTTACTTCTGCACCTGATGCCAAATCAAATAAGCCTTTATTCAAGCCCACTTGGTCAATCCGCCCCTTACTTAATTCTTTAGAACTTACCCCATAAAATTGAGAGGGTTGATGCAAGGTGACAAAAGGATAAGCGACATTCCAATGCCCGCCTGGAGCAGCATATTTGTCAACGATAATGATATTTGCATCTGTTTCTGCTAATAATACATCGGCGAAAGCCATTCCGACAGCACCACTTCCGATAATCAGGTAATCCGTTTCGAGCTTCATATTTTATTTTTAATGTGATTGTTTTTAATGATAGGACAAAGTAACGACGATTATGTTTTAGAATCCTTGATGTAGGTTAAGAAAGCGCTACCCGATAACAGGATTATGCAGGATTTACAAGATGGAGTACTGTGGATTATTTAATAAAGAACAGATTTAAGTTCACAATACTGCAAACTGTCATACCGCCTATTGCCTACTGTCATACTGCCGACTGCCTACTGTCATACTGTATTACTGCCTACTGCTTCGCAAGTTGCTTCCGTATCCGACTCAAAGACTCAGGTTTGATGCCCAAATAAGAAGCAATGTGTTTAAGGGAAATTTCTTGCAATAATTGAGGATTTCTATCAACCAAATCTTGGTAGCGTTCGGTGGCGGACATGGTGAGTAAGGCGATTTCTCTTTCTTCTTTTCGTCGATAAATACGTTCTGCATTCAAACGACCGATGCGTTCGGCACTTTTATATTTATCACAAAGCCTATTCAAATGGGTATGGCTGATGGAAATAATGGTTACTGGCGTGACTGCTTGAACAGCCATTAGAGAAGGGCGCTGCGTGAGGAAGGAATAATAAGCACTTACAAAATCGTTCGGAAACATGAAGCCAACCGAAATTTCTTCTCCTTCCTTATTATTATAAAACCCTCGACAAGTGCCTTCATAAATAATAGACAAGTAATGCTCTACTTGCCCGTTTCTGCAAAGAAATGCCCCTTTTTTGAAGGTTCTCTCTTTTAAGTAGGAACGTATCTCTATCCATTCTTCTTCGGTTAAAGGAGCTTGTTTCTCGAAGGCTATTTTTAGAATAGCTGTTTTATCAGTAGGCATAAATAAGTATTTTGTATAGCTTAGTTTGGTTAAAGGTAGTTGAAAATTTATAAAAATTCAGTCTTTAATTTTAAGATCCAAAAGACAATTATAAGAATCTAGTTCCTGTCAAATTTTGCATTAAAAAAATACAAAAAAATTATATATATTTAATTATTGATATTATATTTGAGTTTCCTCTTTCCTATAATGCCCAGTTACTTTATTAAAATATTTTTTACACTTTTTTTATTCCTTAATAATAATTTATTAATGCAGCCACCAAAAAACTTTTACCTTAGTCTACTAGCTATCTTTTTACCTTTTTTAGCCAATGCCCAACTCAATGAAGGAGGAGTACCACCCAGTTTTTCGCTAAGTAATCAGCTAACTATTCCAGTAACTCGAATGCCTGGAATTGATAAAGAATCGCTTTTATTAGAAGATCAAAACAATGATAAAGGAACAGGACCTTTTCGTTTTGGTCATGCTTTTGAGGCGAATATTAGTATGAAAAATGCTGGAACATGGACAGAACTTGATAATGGAGACAGAATTTGGCAAATGAGAATTACTTGCCAAAAAGCACTTGCTGTCCAATTATTGTATAAAGATTTTTATCTGCCAAAAGGTGCTAAACTCTTTATTTATAGCCATGATCAGGAGGAAGTACTCGGTGCTTTTACAGCTCGTAATAATAAAAACGATGGTCATTTTGCTACTGGCTTAGTGAAAGGAAGTTCCGTAGTGATAGAATATTTTGAACCTGCTTCTGTAAAGGGTAAAGGTAGGCTAACTGTGGAAAAAGTGATACATGTTTATCGAACGCAAGAAGCGCAATCAAATGCTAGAGGTTTTGGTGCTGCAGCAAGTTGCCAGAATAATGTAAATTGTGCGATAGGAAATGGTTGGGAATCTCAAAGGGATGCTGTTGTTCGTATTTTAATTGGAGGGGGCTATTGTACTGGTACCTTAATTAATAATAGTGCTAATGATAATAAATTATATCTTTTAACTGCCCACCATTGTTTAGGTGATTTAGATGCAGAAAATAACCCTAATGGAAATCAGGTGATGTTCAATTGGAATTACGAAGGTAGTGGTTGCGATAATCCAGGAAGCGAACCTACTGTATTAACCACTACTGGGGCAACGCTTAAAGCCAATCTTGAATCCTCTGATTTTGCATTATTTGAATTAACAGAGAGCCCTTTAGCCAATAATAATATTCAATCTTTTTTTGCAGGTTGGAATCGAAATAGTGCTACTACTGCGGGTGCATCTACGGGAATTCATCATCCTATGGGAGATATTAAAAAAATATCTATTGATAATGACGCACTTGTAACAAATGCAACCTCGTTTCCTATTGGGAATATAACCTATCCAGTAGGTAGTTACTGGGAAGTGGTTTGGAACGATGGTGTAACAGAAGGTGGGTCTTCTGGTTCTGCTATTTTTGATGCCAATAGACGGGTAATTGGTCAACTTTTAGGAGGATCTTCTTTTTGCTCAAGTCCTAACGAGAGTGATGTTTATGGGAAAATTTCTGCTTCTTGGGAAGGAGGTGGTTCTGCTACTAGAAGATTAAAAGATTGGTTAGATCCGACTAATAGTGGCGTGATGACTTTGGATGGCAAAATATCTAATGGTGGAGCAATTGCTCCAACTGCCAACTTTACGGCTAATACGACTACTATTTGTTTAGGAGAAACAACGACTGTTTCGTTTACGGATGCTTCTACCGAGTCGCCAACAAGCTGGGCTTGGACTTTTGAAGGTGGTTCTCCTGCTACCTCAATTGCGCAAAATCCAACAGTCACTTACAGTGCAGCAGGTACTTATAATGTACAACTCATTGCTACTAATGCAGGTGGTTCAAATACTAGTGCTAAAACCGATTTTATTACCGTGACCAGTGCGCCATGTGGGCCAGTTTGTCAATCTTATACAAGTACAGATGTATCTAAAACAATTCCTGAGTCAGAGGGAACAATCACTTCCTCCTTAAACATCCCTTTAGATGCTATTATTACTGATGTAAATGTAGTTAGCCTGACAGGTATATATGACTTTTTTGACGAGCTCTCTTTCTCTTTAATGAGTCCCAATGGAACGAGTATTCAATTAGTTAATCAAAAGTGTCCTGGTGAAGCCCCTTCAAGTTTTAATTTTAAACTAGATGATGCTGCAACTAATGGATTAGATGTTTCTTGTGAGTATAACGGTGGAGGAACTTTCAAACCAGAAGCAGCTTTAGCGGCATTCAATGGCGAGAATGCTATGGGAAACTGGATACTTTCAATAACAGTCCATTTTGAAGGTTTTGGAGGTACTTTATCAAATTGGGGTTTGGAAATCTGTACTAGTAATCCAACAACTGGTTGTGAAGAAACGGTTACTATTGCCAATACTATCAATTCGGGAACAACCAAAGCTGCACAGACCATTAACGCTACAGGAACAGTAGCCAATGGAGCAACCGTACTATTTCAAGCAGGCTCAACTATTAATTTAAATGCGCCTTTTACTGTTCCATCGGGCGCAACATTCACCGCAGAAATTGCTAATTGTACGAGTACCTTAACAAATCCAGCAACAGCAAAAGAAACCGTAGCATTAGTTAAACCAACTACTGAAAATGCTATTTATCTTGCTCCTTTAGAGTTACATATAGCGCCCAATCCATTACAATATCATACAACGATTAGTTATAAAGTACCTGCGCCGCTTTCGGAAAGTGTTTCCTTGCAAATCCTTAATACTTTGGGGCAGCCGATAGCGCAATTAGAACAAGGCATCGTTAAAACGCCTGGTATCTACCGAGTGGATTATCAATTTGAGAACCAACAAAATGGAATTTATTTTGCGGTTTTGACCATTGGCGAACAACGGACTACTAAGCGAATGTTATTATTGAAATAGTTATACTGGAACTGATATAATTGACCAGAACTAAAAGTCCGTTGTCTTACATCCGTTGCCAATCGATATATATGTGGCAGCGGATGTAAGACAACGGGTTTTTAGTTTAAGGACGAGCAAGCAAATAATTCCCCAATCTATTCTCTATCCACTTTGAGCATATTTTTATTTTAACAATAATGCCTTATATTTGTTATTGCTTCAATTAGCGAATATTCGCTCAAAAATCATAAGCGTATTACAATAATGAATAAATATTTCCCAAAACTTTTCACGCCTTTAGATTTAGGTTTTATGACCCTTAAAAACCGAATTTTAATGGGTTCGATGCATACAGGATTAGAAGAAAAAGGGGCAGATGGCTATAAACGAATGGCAGCTTATTTTGCAGAACGAGCAAAAGGGGGAGTTGGTTTAATTATTACAGGCGGTAACTCCCCTAGTAAAGAAGGAATTGTTGGCCCACACGAAGAGGCGTTTACCAGCGAAGCACAAATACCGCTACATAAGCAGGTGACGGATGCGGTCAAAGCAGCGGATAAAGATTGTAAGATTTGCTTGCAGATTTTGCATGCGGGGCCTTTGGCTAAAACGGAAACATTGATGGCGCCTTCTGCTATTAAATCGCCTATCAGTCGATTGATACCTCACGAAATGACGGATGCGGATATTGAGCGAACGATTTCGGACTATATTAGATGCGCTAAAATGGCAAAGGAGGCAAGATATGATGGGGTAGAAATCATTGGTTCAGCAGGTTATTTAGTCAGTACTTTCTTATTGGAAAAAACCAATCAACGAACGGATAAATGGGGCGGTAGCTATGAAAATAGAATGCGATTTCCTATAGAAATTGTCAAAAGAATGAGAGCTGCAGTAGGCGAAAATTTCCTATTGATTTTCCGAATTGCAGCCATGGAATTAATGGACAAAGGAAGTTCTTGGGAAGAAGTCGTCACTTTAGCTAAAGCGATTGAAGCGGAAGGTATTAATATTATGAGTACCCATTTTGTCTGGCACCAAGCACAAGTACCAACAATTTCTACTAGAGTGCCTCGGGCTGCTTTTACACAAGTTACGGGACGGTTGAAAAAGGAGTTAGCTATTCCATTGATTACGAGTAATCGAATTAATATGCCTGCTGTGGGAGAGGAAGTCCTCGAAAAAGGACATGCCGATATTGTTTCGATGGGTAGACCAATGTTGGCAGACCCAGAATTGGCAAATAAATCAAAAGCAGGAAAGGTTGAGGAAATCAATACTTGTATTGCTTGTAATCAAGCTTGTTTAGACCATGCCTTTTGGGGTAAAACAGTTAGCTGTTTGGTCAATCCAAGAGCTTGTCATGAAACGGAATTAAATTATGTACCAACGGAAAATCCTAAACAAATAGCGGTAGTAGGTGCAGGCCCAGCAGGCTTAGCTTTCTCAATTACGGCTGCGGAACGAGGGCATCAAGTAACCTTATTCGAAGCAAGCGGAGAAATTGGTGGGCATTTTAATATGGCAAAACGCATTCCTGGGAAAGAAGAATTCCATGAAACGATTCGCTATTATAAAGTGATGTTGAAAAAACATGGTGTCCAAGTAAAATTAAATCATCGAGTTAGTACAAAAGAATTAGCAGAGAAAAAATGGGACGAAGTGGTGATTGCTACAGGCATCAAACCAAGAGTGCCTGCTATTGAAGGCATCGACCATCCTAAAGTGTTGAGTTATGAAGAAGCGATTTACGAACAAAAACCTGTTGGCAAAAAAGTAGCCATTATTGGTGCAGGTGGTATCGGTTTTGATGTTGCCGAATTAATTATGCATAAAGGTAAATCTGCGGCTTTGGATATTGAGGTATTCGCTAAAGAATGGGGTATAGATTTCAAAAATCATCCAAGAGGCGGTGTGGCAGGTATCGAACCCATCATCGCAACCGCAGATAGAGAAGTGTATTTATTGCAACGAAAAACAACCCGTCATGGTCGTAGTTTAGGAAAGACGACTGGCTGGACACATAAAATTTCTTTGTTAAGAAAAGGGGTAAAAATGATTGGTGGGGTGCAATATGAAAAGATTGATGATAAAGGCTTGCATGTTCGAATTAATGATACGGCGGAATTATTAGATGTGGATACGATTATTATTTGTGCGGGACAAGTATCTAAACGAACTTTGTATGATGATTTACAGGCAGAAATAAAGAATTTGCACATTATCGGTGGCGCGGAAGTGGCGATGGAAATTGATGCTAAATTGGCGATTGATAGAGGTTGTCGCTTAGCGGCGGAGCTTTGATTTTACTGGATAACTTCCCGTTATCCAGTAATATTAAGCAATATAAAAGTAAGTTCTCAAAGCGTGAGTCGTCATGAGACGACTTGATACCGATTCCTAGTCTGGAGACTAGGAATATCGGGCTATTTAATTTTTATTCTCTACCAATTTCGCATGGTGTTCGATGTTTCTAGTCTCCAGACTAGAAACCGCTATCCGCAGGTCTCCTGACCTGCATTGAGAATATACATATAAAATTACTGGATAACGGGAAGTTATCCAGTAATACTATTGCAGAATATGCAAAGCAAATTGCGTAAAAGCATTCGTTGTTTTGCCAAACTTTTTCATCCGTTCATCCGTACTTTCTCCTTTCAAATAACGGGCATATAATTGTTCCGCAATCACCGCCCCTTTCCAATAAGCAAAAGCTTGATACCAATTAACTTGGCTCATATCTAAATCAGTATAAGCGGCATATTTTTCAATCAAAAATGTCTTAGTCGGAAAATTACCTAATAGCATGACAGGCAAATCAAATTGTTCCAAAAAAGGTTCTGGCCAATAACTTAACGTTGAACCAAAGTCTGCCAATGGGTCTCCTAAAGTACACATATCCCAATCAAAAATAGAAGTGACCTTATCGGGATTATCTGGCTGGAATTGGCAATTATCAAATTTTATATCATTGTGAATAATGGATACTTTTTGCGTAGTTGGTATATTTTTTTGTAGCAAAACCAAAATCTCATCCATGCCTTTATTATCCGTTGTTTTGGATAAATCCCAACGTTTTCCCCAACCTGCTAGTTGTCGTTCCAAAAAACCTGCTGGTCTGCCTAATCTACTTAAATCCGCCGCTTCATAATCGATTGCATGTAAATTAGCTTGCGCACGAATCATAGCATCGGTTAATCGTTCCTCTGCATTTTCAAACCCTTTAAAACAATCCAATAATTCATAGCGAACAATCACGCCTGTTCTACGCTCGATGACCACAAATTTAGCGCCGATGATTGTTTCCTCTTCACATAAATGATACGCTCTGGGGGCAGGGGAGAAGTGTTTATATAGTTTGGATAAGACTCGATATTCCCGTTTCATATCGTGTGCCCCAGGCGCTATTTTGCCAAAAGGCGGACGACGCATGACTAATTCTGTTGCTCCAAATTTTAATAAATAGGTCAAATTAGCATGACCGCCATGAAATTGGCCAACCGTCATTTCGCCTGTTAATTCAGGTAAATTGGCTCGTAAATAAATGGCTAATTTATCCCAATCTAGGGCTTCTCCTTTTCTGACTGCTTTTGCTGAATCCATTGTTAATCTTATTATTTTTTAAGATAAAATAGCACCAATTATCCGACTAAAAATCCACCAACAACCCGTTATCAATATCCCCGAAACCAATAAAACGCTTAAGCTACTAATAATCGGATGGATATTAAATTTACCTCGTTTATTTAAATAAAAATAAATTTCTAATAAAATAAGGGGTGGTATAAAAAAGCCAAAATTCATAATTAAATCAAATAGACCGTGAAAATCATCTGTATGACCACTTCCGCTGGGGTCGAGGGTAAAATAAAAACCATAACAAATTCTATAAAACCAAGAACCCATCGCTAAAATAAACAAGCGCAATGCCCATTCGTTATGTTTTGGAATATCTTTTTGTCGAGCAAATTGAATGGTTTGATAAGTGGCAATCAATAAAAAGACACCATACATGGAAAAGGCAATATTCATGGGTGTTCCACCTGTTGTTCCGTGAATGCCTACATAAACAAAGCCGCCAATACTTGTTAAAACAGCAGCGAGGGTAAAAATATAGCCAATTATTCGATGCGTTTTTAGCCATTTTCTAGACCAGCCCATTAATAATTGCAAGGGTGCTAATGCCGTTATGAGTGCGCCAAAAATCATGTGGGTAGAAATGGAAATATTAGAAAATGGGCGACTTGCCTCAAAGACTCTATTAACTGTATGTCCGTCTGCTTGTACGCCTAAAATGGCATAGACTAGTGTAATACCGATAAAGGGAAGACCTAAAATACCTATTAGACTTACAAAACTGTATTTGGTGAATTTACTTCGTTTTTGGTTGGTCGGCATATCGTTTTAGTAGTCGTTGAGATAAAGGTATAGCAAAAAATGGGTTTGTACTTTAGTTATAGTACAAACCCATTTTAGGGAGGATAAGAAAGCTAGTTATTCTTCAAAAATAGCCGAGACATCCATCTGGAAATCTTTAATAATAGTAGACTTAATGGTATCTTTTTGTTTATATTTTTTATCAGTAATAAGTGTGTTCTTATTTTTTTTAAAGACTTCTACTGTTTCCGTATCTGGGTCAATTACCCAATATTCTAGTACACCTTTTTTACCATATAATGCTTTCTTCTCCCCAAAATATTTATCCTTTGTTCCATAAGAAAGTATTTCTACTAAAAAATCAGGCGCACCTTCTACGAACTTTTTCAATATACTTTTTCTATTATTCGATACAAAAATAATATCTGGTTGGACGATGTTTTTTTTCCCAAAGTGAACATCCATTGGTGCTGCTAAAACCTGCCCTAATTTATTTTTCTTCACATGAAAATGTAGGGCAGCAGATAAATTCATGGAAACTATTTGGTGTTTTCTAAATGGAGAGGGCATGTAGTGTAGTTTTCCGTTTAGTAATTCATAAGGTGCATTTTCTGGCAAAGCCATATAATCTTCTTTCGTGAAATCTGTCCTGTCTTCATCGATGGTGGTCATAACAATAGTTCCATCTTTTTCGAAAATAATTTGCCCTGCAATAACAAGGTAATTTCTAGCTTCTAAGAGTTTGCTAAAATCAACTTGTTGGATGGTGCTAAATAAATTTAAAAAAGGAAGACTAGGCATATATTGATATGTTTTAGTATCAAAAATACACTTTTTTACATTAAAAAATAGAGAAGTTTGGTGTAAATGAAAACTCCACTAACAAAAGTATTTAGAAACTAAGTCAATCGCTTCATCAACGCCTCCCGATAACTACTACCAATAGGCAATTTCTGCCCAACTATTTCGACTTCCTGTTGATTATAAGATTCGATATAAGCCAAAGCAATAGCAAAAGAACGATGTATCCGAATAAAATGACTTTCAGGAATTTGCTTCATAAAAGAACCAATATTTCCTTTGACGACTAGGCGGTCTTTTTTGGTATGAATTCGAACATAATCCTTTAAACTTTCAATGTATAAAATATCGTTTAAAATGATTTTGTGGTGGGTGCGATTGACATTCACAAATAGGTGGTCTGCTTGATTGGTGGGAGGCGGAGGTGTTTTAATGATTGGGGTAATAACTCGATTTCTATATCTATCTATAGCCTTCAAGAATCGGTTAAAAGCAATCGGTTTTAATAAGTAGTCAATGATATCTAAATCATAACCATCCAAAGCGTATTCTCTATAAGCCGTGGTGAGAATAATCGCAGGTGGATTTTTTAGCGTTTTGATAAAATCAATTCCATTCAAGACAGGCATTCTGATATCAACAAACATCAGGTCTATTTTTTTGTCCTTTAGCATATCGAATGCTTTGACTGCGCTATGACTTGTACCAACTACCTCCAATTGGTCAATCATGCTCGCATATTTTGTCAGTAATTCGATAGCGGGCGGTTCATCATCGACAAGTAAACATTGGATTTTATTCATATTATCGGGTTGATGATTAAGGAAATAGTGAAAGTTGTTGCTTCGTCTTTTATCTTCAATTCATGATTATTGGGATATACGAGATTCAATTGCCGTTTGATATTAGATAAACCAATCCCTTCTTTATAAGCATCGTTCAATTCTCCTTGATGACTACTTTTGGTATTCCATACTTTGCAAATAATGGATGCGTCTTTTTCCTGAATGTCAACGGTAATTTTTGGGTTATCAATATCTCCACTTGCTCCGTGTTTAAAAGCATTTTCTACTAAAGACAATAACAATAATGGAGAGACGGGAACAGACTTATTTCCTGCCGTATGATAATTGATTTCGAGTCGGTCGCCGTATCGAATTTTTTCCAAATTAATAAAATTTTCAATAGCAGTTATTTCTTCTGAAAGTGGTACTGATGATTGTTGACTTTTATACAACACATAATCCAAAATACCTGATAAACCTAAAATCATTTCAGGTGCTTTAGGCGAACCAGTTACCACAAAAGAATACAAATTATTTAAAGTATTGAATAAAAAATGAGGATTGAGTTGGGCTTTTAGAAATTTTAGTTCGGTCGTTAATTTTTCCTTTTCTAACTGATGGATTCTAGCTTGTTCTGCCTTTCTTTCATGATGTGATTCCCAAGCGAAAAGCGCCATTGCAGGGGAATAAAACTGAACGGTTTGGGTCAAGTAATCAATTAAGGACATAAATCGAAAACGCCCTTTTAAGCCTCTTAATTCATCTATCCATAATACGCCTGCCGTTCTCCATATCGTATAAAAAAGGATGGATAATCCTAATAAACTTAAGGCAAATAAAACGAATCTACCACGACTATATAAATAGGGTAGTTGAAGGCGCTTCAAGATATAATAAGCACTCATATATATTGCTAAGTTCAGCAAGTTGATAACAAGGTAGACCGAGAAAAAGACGTAAGAAGACTTCATGAAAGTCCAAAGGATATAGATA
>JAFMDF010000499.1 GCA_017857395.1 Bacteroidota bacterium
CCTTGTTTTGGGTCTTATTACTATTGCCCCAACAACCAGAGGAAACAAAAGCTAGCGCTAGAAAAGTTACCAAAAATGACCATTTAATACTTTTCATTCTTGTAATTTTTTTGTTTTGAATTTAAAAAATTGCACGCCGAAAAAGGCGCTAACTAGAGACTCCTTTATTAAAAATGGTCACCCGTTTTTAAACCATATTTTTTCTTTTTTCGACTAATAATTAGCGATAAAGAAATAACCAAACTTATTTATAAGAAATCTAATAAAATCAGCATTAAAGGATTTAATACCTATTTATTTGCAAAAGCAGGACGCCTGCAAAGAGGTAGCACTCCTTTTTCTTTAGAAAAAAGCACTACCTCATTTTTATTTTTCGATGGATAAGCTATATTTTAATCGTCTAATGCGTCTACTGAAAAGCTATCAAAATCAATATCTTCTCCTAGGTTCATAAAACCTAAATCATCGTCGGCTAATTCCAAATCTAAATCGTCTTCATTAGTTGCAATAGGTTTTACAGCCATAGCATCTTTTTTTCGAATCACTCGACTAATAATCTTAGGCGTACTTGGTGTAGGGCGAGCAGCAACGGTATGAATTGTTTTTTTCTCAGGTTGATTGCCTCCTACTTTTGCAATTAGACTCTTGGTAGTTGTCAATACTGCCATTAACCTTCTTTTATCAATCAATTGACCCGTAACAATACAAATACCATAAGATTTATTATGAATTCTTTGAAGCGCATTTTGTAAATCCATAACGTATCTTCTTTGACGGTTAGCCATTGCCTGTAGCATCCCCATATCAACACTATTGGAAGAATTATCTATCCTATCCCCTTTATTATCCGTAGCTTCCGTAGCTTCCTGAATTTGTAAGTCCAGATTTTCTAACTGTCTTTCTGCTTTTTCCAGCTTTTTTAAAATTAAGATTTTGAACTCCTCCAATTCTTCTTGGGAGTATCTCTTAATGTTATTTGCTATCATCTTCTTTAATTTTTATTTTTAAAAAAAGAATACCTATTTTTTTGAATGATATTTCGTCTATTAATTTGGTTATATATTTTCCATTTCTTAGACGTTAGCTCATTCTAATTTTCCTGCAAGTTTAGCCCCCAATTCCGAAGAAATTCTGTACAAAAAATATTTATTTGAAAATAATTCAATAGAATAAAAAATTTAACTTTTGGGCTATTCGAGCAAAATAAATAGAGGTATTAAAAAATCATTTCTTTGTCTTTATGGTACTACTCTTTTTAAGATATTAAAAGAATACTTAGCATACATTAAACTTATTTACCAAATATTACGCATTGATTTTGAAGAAGTATTCTTAGCAGAATGAGTCAACTTTGAAGAGATTTTGATTTTTAAATATTTTTCTCCATAATTCAAAATTTATTCGGAATTGAGAATTATACTTGTGGAAATTTTCTTTTCCTCAATCATTTAAATAGACACCATTTAACGTTCAAAACAATGCGAAAAAATCAGATTACTACTAGCACTCATTTTAATCACCTCTATCAAAACACCTTCTAAATGATTAAATTATTTAAATGGTTTTTGCTACCTGTTATGTTTACAGGAGGCATGCTAAATTATTATGCTATCTCTAAAGATTTGACTAAGAAAGACCTGCTCAGCATCTCTTTGATTTTAAAAGACCTACCTCACATTCAACCAGCTAATGATAGTCACTACGCCGAAAAATTGAATTTTAAAGCGCAAATCATCTTAATCTTACAAGTGCAACATTTAATTCTAAAAAACACTCCATCTGTTAAAAATATTTCTCCCAATCAAAACCTTGAACATTTATATTTAATTCATAAAGATTCGACTTTAGGGCATAGTATCGTTTTGGAAAAGACCTTAAAAAGTTTAGGTTTCCAAACTAGACACATTAGTTTATTTGAGCCAACAGCAGATAATGACGCAATTGCTACCTATGCTATTTCCGAAGTCTTGACTCAGGACGGTTGGTTAATTTTAGATTCTAGAAATACATGGATTGGATTAACTCGAAACTATTGCCCAATTTCTATACAGCAATTACAGCAAGCTCCATTTGAGATAGATTGGTTATATCCTTTCCCAAAGAATAGTATCTTCAATATTGACCAAAAAAGCCACTTTGTATATAGAAATACAGAAACTTTTTTATAAAAGGTAAATATTCTTCTTTTCATTAATACACCTCCAAAGTTTCACAACTTTGGAGGTGTTCCTAGCTCCCAAATCATTTCCACAAAAACTAGAAAGCAGTTATTTATGGACCTCTGTTTCCGAAAATACCCCTGGGGCTGAAGGCGCATTAGGATTGGCACGCTCTGTTCAATAAATACTTTACTAATTTTCCGTTGAGTCAATAATTATATCTCCTCTATCTAATTCATCATATCCAACAGAATCAATTTCAATGTCGTCGTCTTCTAAATCTTCTGCTATATTATCTGAGAAGTAAGTAGAAGCATTAGCTGATTCGTTTCGTAAAAAGGCAATGTATATCATCAAAAAAATAAAGAGGGGGAGTATGAATTTCCAATTAAATTTTTTCATTTTTTATGGATTTTGTTTAAAAATTAAGGTTCGTTCCTGCAATTATTTTAAAAGGCCTATTTTGATAAAAATGGTCACTACTTTTGAATAAAAAATTCAGGTGACCAAAAAGACAAAAAGTGGTCTTTGTAATACATACCTTTAAAATATACGCAAAACAATAGCCAACAATATGCAAGAAACGCAAGCAATGAAAAAATTTGGCACCTTCGGAGGGGTGTTTACACCTACCTTATTAACCATCTTGGGGGTCATTATGTACCTACGTTTAGGCTGGGTTGTTGGTAATGCAGGTTTATTAGGGGCTTGGCTCATTATTTTAATCTCTTATGGCATTACGCTCTGTACTGCTTTATCTATGTCCTCCATTGTCACCAATATTAAAATTGGAGCAGGTGGGGCTTATGCCATTATTTCTCAATCGCTTGGTTTGGAAGTTGGCGGTAGTTTAGGTATTCCTCGATACATCTCTCAAGGTTTAGCGGTAACGATGTATATTTTTGGTTTTAGAGAAGGTTGGTTGTCTATATTCCCCGAGCATAATGCTTTTATGGTAGATATAGGTGTTTTTATTATTTTATATGCAATCGCTTATAAAAGTGCCGATTTAGCTATAAAAACCCAATTCCTCATTATGGGGATAATTTTTGCCTCTCTGATTTCCATTGTTTTTGCCTCCTATTTTGGTTCTATGCAAATTAGTTCAGAAGAGGCAATTCGCTGGGGAACATTTAGAGGGTCACCAGAAAACAATTTTGGTGGAGCAGATTTTTGGACAGTCTTTGCGGTCTTTTTCCCTGCGGCTACAGGTATTATGGCAGGGGCAAATATGTCAGGTGAATTAGAAGACCCTCGAAAGAGTATTCCAACGGGTACGCTTTGGGCAATCGGTATTAGTTTAATCATCTATATGGTTTTGGCTTATTGGATAGGTCGGTCGGCTACGGAAACAGAGCTAGTTTCTAATTATAATATCATTATAGAACGTTCTTTCTGGTCACCTATCGTTGTTGCAGGTATTTTGGGGGCAACCTTTTCTTCTGCTTTAGCCTCTATTATTGGTTCTTCCAGAATTCTATTTGCTATGGGACAGCACAGAGTTTTACCAAAAGGAGAATGGTTAGCGTTTCAAGATTCTTTGGGCCAACCAAGAAATGCCATGATTGTCACAGGTGTCATGATTTTCTTAACCATGTTATTGCGAGATTTAAACGCCATTGCCCCTTTAGTAACCATGTTTTTCTTGATAACCTATGCAATGTTAAATGTGGTCGTCATTATTGAGCAAAAGTTAGGCTTGATAAGTTTTAGACCGCAATTTAAAGTGCATTGGGTTATTCCGTGGATAGGTTTAACAAGTAGTTTATTTGCTATGTTTATCATTAATCCTGTCATCAGTTTGGTATCATGGGCGCTAGTTTTTGTCGTGTATAGTGTATTGAGTAGAAGTGATTTAGAGACGCCTTTTGAAGATGTTAGAAGTGGACTTTTTTCCTCCTTCGCAGAATGGGCAGCTAAACACACGGCTGGTCAAAATACAAAACAAGAGCGTTCTTGGAAACCCAATCTTTTAGTACCCACTACCGATTCTGCGACCGTTTATGGCTCTTATGCTTTGATAAAAGATATAGCTTACCCTAAAGGCTCAGCCGCATTGATGGGCGTTACTTCTGAAAAAGAAAGTGAGGTATTGGAAAAAGCTTTATATCCAATCACCGAGGCATTCCAAAAAGATAATGTCTTTTCCTCTTGGGCTATTATGCGAACTGAAAAATTTGCGGAAGGCGTTAATTTTGGGAATCAAGCCTTAAATGGGGCATTTTTTAAACCCAATATTATTTTTTTAAATGCGCTGGAAAAGGAAGAATCACTAGTCGATTATCCTGCGATAGTAGAAGAGGCTAAAAGGTTGAACTTGGGTATCTTACTATATGTACCTCATCCAAGAGCCAATTTAGGACAACAGCAGCGAGTTAATATTTGGATAAAACCAAAAACGCCCAATTGGAAAATTGACGATGGTATTGGCAATATTGATTTATCTATGTTGATTGCCTATAAATTAAAACAAAATTGGAATGCTTCTGTCAAATTATTAACCGTAGTACAAGATAAAGACCAAGTAAAAAAAGCAAAGCGGTTTTTGAAGAATCTAATTGAACAAGCAAGATTGCCCATGTATGAGACTGCCGTTGTGCATGGAAATTTCATGGAAGAAATCGCCATAGCAGCACATGCTGACCTAAATATCATGGGCGTTTCGGATAATTTCACTTTAGCAGAAACAAAAAATATTATGGAAAAATCTAAGACAAGCTGTTTGTTTGTATTGGACTCTGGTAACGAAAATGTATTAGCTTAGGAATAGGAAAACAACCAAATTAAAGCTTGTGTAAAGATTAAAAGATATAGTGTAAAATCATGAAGAAAGTAATTACTAGACCATTCAAATTTATCAATAATCTATTAGCCACTAG
>JAFMDF010000500.1 GCA_017857395.1 Bacteroidota bacterium
AAACCGCAAAGTTACAATAAATACTATTTAGAACTTCATGCGTAAACCACTAGGCCATTATCAGTAACAGAAAAAATATACTCTTTTCCTTTGATGATGTGGTCAATTTTAATAATTGGAGCAGAAGATTCATTATAGATAATACCGTTTTCTATTAAATTTTTAAAGACAGAAAAAAGTAAACTATCATTGGCTTGTACGATGGGTAATGGCTTTAATAATTCAATATGTGCGTTGTTTTTAACTAAAATAGTCGAGATGGAAGGTTCAATATTTTTAAGGGTTTGATTCAGGTCAACGGGCATCTTAGTACTTTCGACAGTTGATAAATTCGTAAATTCCAAGGTGTCTATTATCAATTTATTCATGTGAGCCGTATTTTTATGAATAATATCCATAGATTGTAAAGCTTCTTCTTGTTGAGTAGACTGTAGTTGTTTTTGCAATAATTGTGTGAAGTTGGTAATGTTTCGTAGCGGTTCTCGTAAGTCATGGGAAGCGACGTAGGCAAATCGAGCCAATTCTTCATTAGATTGTACTAGTTGTATATTGGTTGATTGTAATTCCTGTGTTCGTTCCGCTACTTTCTCTTCTAAGAATAAATTGTTTTGCCTTTTTCTTCTATAAGCATTAAAAGCCATATAACCCAAAAGTCCTAGTAAAATAGCAACAATCGCTAAGAAAATATTGATTGATTGCTGTTGTTCAATGATGGCTACTTGATGCTGTTGTTCAGCTCTCAAAAGTGCGTTTTCTGCTTCCTTTTTCTTAGACTGATATTTTTCTTCTAATTCTGCTGTTAGCTTTAATTTACTTTTATAGTCTAAAGAATCTTTTTTTGATTGTAGCAAATGATTAATGTCATAGGCCGTTTTATAATCTTGTTTTTGTGCATAAGCTGCTGAAAGAAAACCTAATAGGTTTAATTGAAGATTAGAGATGTTGTTTTTTTTGTTTAAAGCTAAAGCTTGATTGCAAATTTCAATAGCTTTATCAGGGCGGTCGGTCTCTAAATATAATTTTGCTAAATCCCGAAGGTTCTGTACTGTTCCTTCATTATCTCCAACTGACTGAATAATCTGAATAGATTCCAAAAGATACTGTTCTGCCAATTCTTTTTTACCCATTTTTAAATGATGACTAGCAAAATCACTTAACGCAAATGCTAAGGATCTTTTATCATTGACTTCTCGGGCAATTTTTAAGGCTTTTTCAAAAAACATTTCCGCTCTTCCATAGTTTTCTTCTTGGTAATAGGTATAGGCAATACATCTATTTCCCCAAGCTAGGTCGGTTTTACTTTTAATAGGTTTTGCAGTAGTTATAGCTAATTTGTAATAATCTCTAGCTTGTTCAAATTTGTCCAATTCCAAATAAGCATTCCCTAAACTAAAGCAGGCCATAATAATTCCTGACGAATAATTTTCTTGCTGAGCTAAATCAAAAGACTTTTGAAAAAATTGGATGGCTTTTGCTGGATTGGATGCTTTATTTTGAATGATTCCTTTAGCCCTATAAGCATTAACTAATAATTGGTAAGCTTTGATACTATCAGCTAGGGGAATCACTTTATCATTTAATTCCATAGCCAATTGACTATTCCCTTCAATTGAATTGGCGATACATAAATTATGAAGTGCATAAGCTTTTCCCTTTATGTAATTTAGGCGATTGGTTAAGGCCAAAGCTTCATTAGCGTAGGCAAAAGTTTGTTCAATATCATTATTGTGGTAGAGATAACTTAACTCATTTAAAACGTCTACTTTTTGGGTATTTTCTGGGAGGTTGACTAATTGTTGTTCTAATGAATCTATTTGTCCAAAAAGCGGTCGAGAAAACAAACAAAGAAAGCCTAGTAAAACATAAAAGGATAGGCTGTTTTTAATTACTAATATAGCAGGATAGACTCGATGTTGAGGTGTTTTTTGGTTATTTCTCATAATAGAAATAGAGGTTATATTAATGATAGACAAGGAGGGAGGGGAGAACAATAAACTTATTAGCAAAAATCGCACCTTAATAAAGCTATTCTTTACAGATTCAATTAATTTAATCAATAGGTCAATCCTGATAAGATTTTTATATGAGCTGGTTGAAGGAGATTTTATTAAAAAAAATTAGGCTAAAATACAAGTATACGTTGGCATTCCATTATCCGAACCCCTATCTTTAGGGCATCAAATAAATCTAAAATCACCAAATGTTTCTAAAAGTAGTCCTAATTATACTCGTTGGATTTGCCTGCTTTTTTGCAATGACAGGCAATCCTTTTAAACGTTGGAAAAAACCGAAAAAACCTTTCCCTCCCAAGTGGCGAACTATCCTCAATCGCTACGTGAATTTTTATAAAAGTCTGAATAAAAAAGAAAAGCAGTTATTTGAGTACAAAGTCAAAGAGTTTATTATTAATTGTAAAATTACGGGTGTGGATACGTCTATTGATGATACAGATAAAGTGCTAGTGGGCGCAAGTGCAGTGATTCCTATTTTTGCTTTTCCAGAATGGAAGTATAAAAGGTTAGATGAAATATTAATTTATCCAAGTAGCTTTAATTTGGATTATGAACGAAAAGGGAATGACCGGCCAATTTTAGGGATGGTTGGCACAGGTGTCTTAAATCGAAAAATGATTTTGTCTCGAAGAGCATTACGCCAAGGTTTCCAAAATGAAACGGATAAACGAAATACGGCTATTCACGAATTTGTTCATATTTTGGATAAAGAAGATGGTAATGTTGATGGTATCCCACAAGTATTTTTAGAAAAACAATATTGTATCCCTTGGGTAGATATGATTGAGCAAAAATTGGAAGCATTGGTCAAAGATAAAGCGGATATTCATCCTTATGCGCAAACGAGTCGAATAGAATTCTTTGCCGTTTTAGCAGAATATTTTTTTGAACGACCTTTACTTTTGCGAAAAAAACACCCTCAATTATATGAATTATTGGAAGAGGTTTTTGACCAAGATTTAGCTGCTCGAGAATTGAAATGGCGGAAGAAGTGAGGTTTGTGAGGGCATGAGGCAAAATAGCGTAGTTCTTCTAAATTATACACCTATTTCTTTGCCCATTGCCCTTCAGTATTAAAACATCTATACTAGAAACGGTCAAGTTTTGTGAATTGTTAAGAAAATCTTAACAAAAATATAACTATTTGATTATCAATGTTAAAACTAACGTTTTGCAAGCATAAATCTTGGATTTAAAATCAAAATACTTGACCGTTCAGAGTATAAACCATAAAAATGGAACAACTGAATCAAGAAATAACCGATTTATACAAAAATCTAAAGCGAAAAGAAAAAATAGGTATCCGTCTGGATAACCTAAAACGATTAATCGTTCAAAAAAATGAACAAATTAAAACCCTAGATGAACAATTAGTCAAAGAATTAGCAGATATTGAAAAATTAGAAGGGCGAAATTTATATGCACTTTTTCAAACCGTTTTGGGGGATAAAATTCAACAGTTAGAAAAAGAAAGACAGGAATACTTGAATGCCTTTTTAAAACGAAAAGGCGTCCTTCACGATTTGACGGATTTGCAGAAAGAACAAACTCTATTAGAACAAGCTTATAGTAGTCAATTTAATGTGGAATATCAATTAGAAAAATTATTGACTCAAAAGGAAAAATTATTATTAGATTCCAATCACCCTATGATAGCGGTCAATGCATTTACTTGTTCCCAATATGTTAAGGCTTGTTCGCTGATAGCTTGTTGATGAACAGATAAATAATAACCTTCGGCAAAAACAAAAGTATTTAGATTGGGAGATTCATAAAAAGTAAAGTTGGTGATACGATCTCCTGATAAAAAATTACTATTTAAACTGGTATAATTCGCCACAGGATTAAAGCTTACATAGCATGTTTTAGGTTCTTGGCTAGTTGCTCGACAGGGGAAACGACCTGTGCCATTTGGCGTATCAGAAAATTTAAAAACGCTACCAAATTCCCATAATAAACGAGTCTTTGTGCCATCATTATAAGTCAAGAAAGGCGTACTGATATTAAATGTCAGAAATTCTGCTGGATTGATTTCTCCCGCTGCATTTTGCACATTCCTAACTATTTTTTGAATGGTTAAATCGGTAGGAATCGGTGCTTGATATAAGGTATCATAAGATGATTCATAGACTTCCTGATTTCTTAATTGTACCCTTATTTTATAAGCCTGGCCATACTCCACTTTAAAGGTAGGATGGTCGTTTGGAATAGTTAATCTAAAGATACCTTGTTCTCGACTAATCAATGGGATGGATTGCCCTAATTCATCTATAACTTGAACGGATTCCCCTAATAATAAACTTGGATTAGTTGAAAAATCAAAGACTTGTCCAATTTTAACAAATACGGTACTAGGGTCACCTTTAGTTAATTTGCCTTCAATAAAAATGGCATCTTTAAGCGTATCGGGCGTGTTAAAATCAATGACTTCTTTGCAGGTACTTAGTAGAATACCTAGTAAAATTACGCCGATGATTTTCTGTATTTTGGACAACATTACTATTTTGATTTAATCTATTGGAGCGAAATAGAAGTATTTTCAAAATAGTACAAAAAAATAGTAAGGAGTTGCAAAAGCAAATAATTAAAAGTTACTGGAGGTTGATTAAGATAAAATAACCTCCAATAACTTCTACTACCCGCTCTATTTATTCCAATGTTTCATCTCTGCATCGCCCGTCAATCGTTTCTTGATTACTTTACCATTTCCTTTATAATAAAATTGGCTATCTCCACTTGCCCGTAAGTCAATATTTCCATTAACGGTTAATCGGGCTTCGCTATCTTCTCTTAATCTGACGGTTAAATCATGCACGACAAAATCATAATTTTTGACCATACTATCTTCATTCGCCTCCAACTCCATTTTATGCGCAAAGCCTTCTATATCCAAAACCGAATCTTCATCTAAATCTACGATTAAATTTTGTACTTCTAAAACCCCAGATAAGGTACAGTCTTCCAGCAATTCTTTAAGTTCTGGAAACTAGAATATAATAAATATATTAAACAATAA
>JAFMDF010000013.1 GCA_017857395.1 Bacteroidota bacterium
ATTATTTTGATAATATTTTATTTTATTAACTAATTTTGGGCGAACCTAGCGTTCTAAAATTAAAAAAAAATACTCGTTCAATTTTCGGTTGCTGCTAAATTTCATAGTTCCTTACTTTGTACCAAAATAGAAATATGAAAAATTTTAAAGCGCTACATTATCAAAAGACACCCTTATTAATTGGCAATGTTTGGGATGTTGCTAGTACAAGAATAGCAACAAAAGCTAATTTTAAAGCGATTGGCACGTCTAGTGCCGCTATTGCTAGTATGTTAGGTTACCAAGATGGCGAAGTAATGGATTTTTCGGAATTGTTGTATATCGTACAAAGGATTAGCGTTAACACCAAACTACCTTTATCCGTCGATTTGGAATCAGGTTATAGTAGGAATCCTTTGGTAATTACGGAGCATATCCGTCAATTAGCGGCAGTAGGTGTAGTTGGAATTAATTTAGAAGATAGTATTGTCAAGGAAGAACGACAGCTATTAAATGCGGTTGAATTTGCGGAAACAGTTACGGCGATTAAAAAACAACTTAAAAAAGAAGGCATTGATATTTTTTTGAATATCCGAACGGATACTTTTTTATTGGGTGTAAGTAACCCACTAAAGGCGACTCAACAACGGATTCAATTATATGAAAAAGCAGGTGCGGATGGTATTTTTGTACCTTGCATTGAAACAGCCGCAGACATTTCAACAATTGTAAAAACTACGAATTTACCCATAAACGTGATGTGTATGCCTAATCTACCTGATTTTAAAACTTTACAGCAATTAGGTGTCCAACGAATAAGTATGGGAAATTTTGTGTTTGAAAAAAATTATGCCTTTTTTGGCGAAATGTTGGAGCAGATAAATCAGCAGCAGTCTTTTAATGTCTTAATCAAAAAGTAAAATGCAAATTATCGACGAGCAAAAAATAGCTATATATTATCAAGCTTTATTAGATAGAAATCAAAACTTTGTGGGCATTTTTTATGTGGGTGTTAAAACGACCGATGTATTTTGTATTGCTACTTGTAGGGCAAGAAAACCAAAATTTGAAAACGTTATTTTTTATACTAGTTTCAAAGCCGCATTAGCAAACGGCTACAGACCTTGCAAGATTTGTAAACCAACCGAAAATGCGAACGAAGCACCTCCACAAGTGGCAAAAGCCATCAAAATGGTGAAAAATAACCCTAAAACTAAAATTTCGGATGACCAATTGCGTACAGAAAAGATAAGCCCTGTGGTACTCCGAAGATGGTTCAATGAGCATTATGGGATGACCTTTCATACTTACCAAAGAATGTATCGCATTAATATTGCTTTTCAAGAATTAAAAAATGGAAAGCAGACGACTCGAACGGCTTATGAAACAGGCTATGAATCATTAAGCGGATTTGGTTATACGTATAAAAAATTGCTTGGGAAATCACCCCAAAATAGTGGAGAACAAGTGATTATCTTAGTAAATCGTTTTACAACGCCTTTAGGTCCAATGTTTGTTTGCGCTACGGAGGAAGGCATCTGTTTATTAGAATTTGTGGAAAGAGATATTTTAGAAAAAGAATTTGCGGAGTTACAAAAATTACTAAAAGCAACAATAATAGTAGGCGAAAATGCCCCTATTCAACAAGTAAAAAAAGAAATAGGGGAATATTTTAAAGGGAAGCGAAAGATATTTGAGGTGGCTTTACATACGCCAGGAACCCATTTTCAAAATTCAGTTTGGGCACATTTACTGACGATTCCTTTTGGTCAAAAAACTACTTATCAAAATATAGCCCAACAAATTGAAAAACCCAAAGCTATACGAGCGGTTGGTGCAGCGAATGGAAGGAATAGAATTTCGATTATTATTCCTTGTCATCGAGTCATTGGAACAGATGGGAAATTACGAGGCTATGGTGGAGGAATCGAACGGAAACAGTGGTTGCTCAATCATGAGGAACAGCATAATCTTTAGGCTTGCTCCTCCAAAAATAACTTCAGTAAACTCCGAACATGATCAACACCTCCAATATTAAAGCGAGCTTCTGATTTAGCATTACCGACCTTTACGGTAAAAGCAGTTTTAGGCAAAGCTTTAAAGGTATCTTCATCGGTATGGTCATCGCCAATGGCAAAAATAAAATCCCAACTTTCGGCATTACTCCAACCGAGCGTTGCTTGTCCTTTACTGACGCCAGCATTTTTGATTTCTATGACCTTATTCCCTTCCAAAACTTGTAAATCTAGATTGGCAGTAAGGTAGGCTAAAACATCCCTAAATTCTCGGATTCTTTTGGCGCCTAAGTCTTTGTCAATTTTTCGATAATGCCATGCCAGAGAATAGTCTTTATGTTCGATAAAGGAACCAGGGGTTCGTTCCACCATGCTTTCTAATACAGATTCTACATCAGGTTTCCATTCGTTTCTCAACCCTGGATTTTTTACCCATTCTGATCCTTTTTTTGTCCAAACCCCATGTTCTGCCGCAAATTCAATGGGTAAATGACCTAACCATCGACCAATCGTTTCTTTATCTCTCCCTGTATTAATGACCACCTTATTGCGTTTATCCGCACATAATTCGCTCAAAATAGCCAGTAATTCATCGTCTGGAACGACTGCTTGTGGGTCGTTTTGAAAATCCATTAACGTACCATCATAATCTAAAATTAATAGGCGTTGCGTTGAATTTTGATAAGCTTTAATAATATCTTTAGCCGTATTGCTGTTGAGTAAATGCACTTCGCTATTTTTTTGTTCTTTCCTTAAATCGGTGAGGTTATTAATAAAATTTTCTGCCCAATTTTTGACATTATATTTTTTGAGCCCTTCTTGCATTTTCTTTAGTCGCCACCTTTGTTCCGAAGCGTTCATTTCAATGGCTATTTTCAGTGTTTCTACAATGTCATCAATATCGTGTGGATTGACAATTAATGCTTCCGTTAGTTCATTGGCAGCACCTGCCATTTCACTCAAAATTAAGACACCTTGCTCGCTGGTTTCCTTACTGGCAATATATTCTTTGGCCACTAAATTCATCCCGTCCCTCAATGGCGTAATCATAGCAATTTGAGACACTTTATAAAGCGTAGATAAAACTTTGAAAGGCAGAGAACGATAAAAATATTGAATTGGCGACCAGTCATAAGAACCATATAAACCATTAATCCGACCGACTAAGGAATCCACTTCTGCTTTTAATTCTTGATATTGGTCTACATTGGAGCGAGAAGGAACAACGACTAATAAAAGGGTCACTTTTTCGATAAATTCGGGGTACTTTTCTAGAAAACGCTCGAAAGCTTTAATCCGTTGAGGAATCCCTTTGGTATAATCGAGGCGGTCAATAGACAGCACAATCGTCTTTTTGCGCGCCATCCGTTCAATTTTGAAGGCTTCATCTCTAGGGTCTAGCGTTACTTCGTGCTTGGCGTACTTCCAATAATCTATGCCCATTGGAAAAACATCCACATTGACCAATCTTTCATTGACCATCATTTTACCGAAATTATGCTCTATCCCCGATATTCTATAAGCGGCACTTAAAAAGTGACGCATATAATTATAGGTATGAAAGCCAATTTGGTCAGCGCCTAAGACGCCATCTAATAATTGTTTTCGCCAAGGTAAGACCCGAAATATTTCATAAGAAGGAAAGGGAATATGTAAGAAAAAACCAATACTAGCCGTGGGAAATTGTTCTCGAATCATCGCAGGCAATAGCATCAACTGATAATCCTGTACCCAAATTAAATCTCCCTCTTGATAATTTTCTGCAACGGCTGTTTGAAATAAGCGATTGACCTTTTGATAGGCATCCCAATAGGTATTATTATTATAGGTCGTATATTGAGTAAAATAATGAAAATGTGGCCAAATTACTTTATTACTAAACCCTTCATAGAAGCATTCAATATCTTCTTGGGTCAAAAAAACAGGCACTAAGCCATCTTTTTTCAAGTCATTTTTAATAGCAGCTTGCTCCCAATCGTCAACAATAGCTTGCCCAGGCCAACCTATCCATAGCTTTTCCACCGACTCATCCAAGGAACTTAATCCCGTCGCTAATCCACCTGCACTTGGATGGTACATTAATTCCCCTTCCTTTTTATCAATGGTGATGGGTAATCGGTTAGAGATAATAATGAGTCTTGACATTTAAAGATTAAATTTTTGATTATTCGGCAAAAGTAAGGTTAATAACTACTAATCGCTCTAATCCTACTCAAAAAATTGGAAATACGGCTAACATTTCCTAGTTTTCCGTATTCATTTTTTTGAAGATTTTAGCATCATTAAATATGTTGGAGAAACTACCATTTATACTGCGTCAATTTCAAGTAAAAGGCGAGTTTGTTAAAGCTGTTCCTATCGAAGTTGGGCATATTAACTCCACCTATCAAGTTACCTTACAAGAAGGACAAAACAAAACGTTATTTGTTCTGCAAAAAATTAATACCCATATTTTTAAAAAACCAATGGAAGTAATGGATAATATCGCTAATGTTGGTCTTTTTTTAGCGAAGAAATCTTATCCAAAAGAAATACTAATACCTTTTAAAAGCATTGATAATCAATTTGCTGTGATAGATGGCAGCGATTATTGGCGATTATTCCCTTTTATTCAAAATACGCTTACTTATAATCAAGTAGATACAGCAGAACAAGCTTATGCCGCCGCTTATGCCTTTGGAGAATACACCAATTATTTAAATGATTACGAAGCGAACTCTTTGCATAAAACTATTCCTCATTTTCATAATACCAGTTTACGCTACCAGCAATTTTTGGCCGCTACGAAAAATGGAGTAGGGGAACGCAAAAATAAAGCAAAAGAAGCTATTGATAAATTACTCAATTACCAATATTTATTAACAACCATTAAACAAGTAAAACTTCCTTTGCGAGTTACTCATAATGATACTAAAATTAATAATATCCTCTTTGATAAAACAAATGGGGAAGCAGTTTGTGTCATTGATTTGGATACCTTAATGCCAGATACTTTATTATATGATTATGGAGATATGGTGCGAACTTTTACCCCCCCACTTGATGAAAATAGTGACGATTTTGACCAGATTTATATTCGGGAAGAAATGTTGTCTGCCTTGACAGAAGGTTATATAGCAGGTTTGGATGGCAAATTAACTGCTATTGAAAAAGAGTTATTGAGTTATGGTGGACAATTAACCATCTTTGAGCAGGCACTGCGCTTCTTGACGGATTATCTGCAAGGGGATATTTATTATAAAGTAGGGAATGAGGAACAGAATTTGGTGCGGACTAAAAATCAACTTTGTTTGTTGGAAAGCTTAATAAAGCTTGCTTAAGTATTGAATGTTGCCAGTTGCCTGTTTGACGTAATAACGGGTAACTGGCAACTGGCAATCGACCTAAGCCGCTTCGTCACCCAAAATCACCACCTTCAAAATCCCATCTCCTTGTCGAATATCATCAATAACATCCAATCCATCTACTACTTTGCCAAAACAAGTATGGTTTCTATCTAAATGAGCGGTATTATTTCTGCTGTGGCAGATAAAAAATTGAGACCCACCTGTATTTCTTCCAGCATGTGCCATTGATAAAACACCTTTATCGTGAAATTGATTATCTCCTGTTAATTCACAATCAATCTGATAACCTGGTCCACCTGTTCCTGGCGCTCCTGTCTCACCTGCTCTTGTATTTGGGCAACCACCTTGAACCACGAAATCAGGAAGTACTCGGTGAAAAGATAAACCATCATAGTAACCACTTTTAGCCAATTTTACGAAATTCGCAACTGTATTAGGCGCATCGTTTTCATAAAATTCGATAGTCATTACGCCTTTTTCTGTATGCATTTCTGCTGTCATTATTTTACCTTTAGAAAGTGAAACAAAATCCCTATTTGTGCTAAACCAAACTGGATTGTTGACTTCGGTCAACGGAATATATTGACCTTTAGATAGATATGGTGTTGACCGAAGTCAACAACCCAATAAAATGTAAAAAAAATCAAGAATCCACTATTTTGAATAACCAAATTGGGAAAGACTTTTGTTAGCCTTTTATTTAAAGGGCGCAAAAATAGGTAATTTTAGGAAAAGAAAAGGAGTAGTAGGATATACTTTTAACGAAATTAGCTATTGAGCAAACCCATTTTCTTCATAAAAAGTAAATAACTTTATCAAGTCTGCTTCTGAAGATAATTTTAATTTTTCTTTTTTTGAAAAATTTTCTAACTCCGATTTATGTCCTAAGAAAGAAAATAGACTTTTCTTTTTTAATTTGAGTAAGGTAGATTTTTTATCTTTGATCAAATAATAATTTCTTTTGCTATAGAATTTTCTTAATTCTTCATTTTTACCAACATTATTAATAATCTTTAATTCAATCTTGGAGATAAAATGCTCCACAACACTAAAGTTCGCTCCTTTATAAACCACTCTAGTAAACTCATTAGCTAATGGAGGCAAAAAATTCTTTTGGAAAACCGTGTACTCCTCAGCTTTTTCTTTTTCAACCAATACTCTGATATACCATTTAGGGTCTAGTTCTATAAAACTATTGCCCTTTTTAATTTCAAACCCCTTCGTTTCGCCATTAAAATTCAATAGCACGCCTTCAATAGTCTCTGCATCGGCACTAATGATTTTTCCCTTGCGCCATTCTTTAAATAAATAGGGACTCCCTTTGACTCCTTCATAACGGTCTTTATCGATGCCTCTGCTATTGGTCATCAATACATCGGTTTCTTGTGCAAAGAGCGGAGCACTAATTAAAAAGGAGAAGCAACAAAAAAAGAGGAAGAAATACAGTGGGCTAATTTTTAACATATTTGGCTAAATTTTACTTATTTCGAATAAAATTACTATTTTTAAGTCGGATTTAGGAGAGAAGATTATTAAATTGATTGAAAACGGACAAATTCAATGCGAAAAATTATTATGATTAAGATATATATTTAGGGTCAATGCTTTTAAAGTAAGCAGCGAAGCCTGTTTTATAAAAACTAATTTTTAGGTTAATAATGAGTTGAGGCTTCCATAATGGAGGCCTTTTTTAATACAAGATGAACGAGCGAACCCGCAGGGTGAATGTCCTATGGACATTAAGCTAGTGAACCGTGAAGTAGATGGGAGGGATATATACCCCAATTTTGCTTGCCTACTCGGTCAGCCTGCCCAAGCTACTTAAAACCGAATCGTAATATCATAACTCCCACCTTTCTGTATTTTCTTGGCTATAGGTTTTTCAGTTTTGGCCTTAGTTGTTATATAATTATATTGGATACTCATTGGAGAGGAGGGATTTACCACTTCTTTTTTTGCTAATATTTTAGGCAACCTAAAATGAATTTGTAAGCTTTTATGAAAAACAGCTTTTAGGTTTCGATTTTTAGGAACATGGAACTCCAGTAGTTTGACTAAACGAATAGCTTCTTCATCGCAACCGTGACCAATACCTCCTACGATTTTTACATCGATTACTTTTCCTTTATAATTAATCGTGTATCGAATAGAGACAGTGCCTTCTATTTTTTCTTTAAATGCAGTTTGAGGATAGGAGAGATTTTTTTTAATGAATGCTTTCATTGCGGTCATGCCACCTTCGTAATAAGGTTTTTTGATGAATTGATGGTCTTTTCTTTCTTTTTTCATACCTGTTATACGTTTAACAGGAGGAATGGGTTGATTCTGAAGGTGAATTTTATAGATTTCGGTAGCTTAAAAGGGAAATAAGTAGTAATTGGAATAGTATTAGGTTGGTCTTGCGGCGCAAATATATAAGAACATTTTGTAAAAAAGAACTATATGTTTTTTTTATTTTTTATTCTCAAAATTACATCCAAAAAATTTGCCTTTCTCCTTCCTTTTGCCTACTTTTATTTTATACTAAAATGAACCCTCCAATTTATCTACTATTTATAGATGTATTGGTATATGAAAAATTTTGCATGTAGCCTTTTTTACAATAAAGAGCTATTTAAATTAGTTTAAGAAGCTTTGAAAGAATAGGTGCAAGATTAAAACTACTAGATGAAATTAACTAATTTTTTCGCTTATATACGCTTTGAAAAACGATTTTCCGAACATACAATTAAAGCCTATGAAACCGATTTAACTCAATTTCAATTATTTTTACAAGACACTTATGAAATAAAAAAAGATGAAGATATCGAACATCTCCACATCCGAGCGTGGATTGTCGATTTATTAGAACAAAAAATTACGACTCGCTCCATTAATCGTAAATTATCTACCCTTAAATCTTATTTCCAATTTTTAATCAAGCGCGCTGTGCTTGCTGCTAACCCTATGTTGAAAGTGATTGCACCTAAAGTGGGCAAACGCTTGCCTATAGTCATACCAGCAGACAGACTTGAATTTTTATTCGAACAGGTTGAATTCGGCAATGATTTTAAAGGTGTTAGAGATAAAATGATATTGGAACTGCTCTATCAAACGGGCATTCGCAGGTCTGAACTTATAAACTTAACTTATCAAAATATAGACCTAGAAGGTCTTACTATTAAAGTATTGGGTAAAGGGAACAAAGAACGCTTGGTGCCTATTAGCCACAAATTAAGCCGCGCTTTACAAAATTATATGACCGTTAAAAATGCTGATTTTCCCTTAGAATTATTTAATTTTTTATTCATAACGGAGAAAGGTAAAAAGTTATATCCGAAAAAGGTCTATTCCATCGTAAACCACTATTTGTCGTTAGTAACTACTGAAGAACAGCGTAGTCCACATGTATTACGTCATTCCTTTGCTACTCATTTATCCAATAATGGAGCTGATTTAAATGCCATCAAAGAATTATTAGGCCACAGCAATCTTGCTGCAACTCAGGTCTACACACACAATTCAATCGAACGCTTAAAACAAATTTATCAACAAGCGCATCCGAAAGCAAAAGAGTGATTGTTATATTGCTTTATTGTTTTATTGTTAATCCAACTTAGTGCTATTACTTAACCTAAGTTGCAGAGCAAGTGAAGATATTTTATTATGATATTGTCTGGAATAAAGAACACCTTTATTTTTATCAGTACTATTCCTTAACAATACAACAATTATCTAAAACTTGAATTTCTGAGTAACAATATAATCATTCAACAATATAGCCATCTAATTATTTATTAACATCCAAATTTTTTACCTATGCAGGTACAAACTAGAGCTATTCATTTTTCAGCGGATCAGAAATTAGTAGGGTTAATTCAAAAGAAATTGCAAAAGCTAGAACAATTTTTTGACCGTATTTTAGCGGCAGAAGTGGTGATGAAGCTGGAAAATTCAGGAAAAGTCAAGGATAAGGTTTTGGAAGTAAGAATTAAAGTTCCTGGAAATTTAATTATTACTAAAGCAACACATAAAACATTTGAAGCCGCTATTGATAACTCGCTTGGTTCACTCAAAAAGCAATTAATAAAGCATAAAGAACGAGTGCGCCGCAAATAAAGTTTTGAGATTAAGTACTTTCGTTTTTGATCTAGAACTTGAACTTACTATTTAACCATTTAAAATTTAAAAATAGATATAGTCGTAAAAAGGAATTAGAAAGTCTGGAACTTTCTAGTTCCTTTTTTTATTGAAGTAGTGAATTATATGGAGATATTTTTTAGAAAATGCTTATTTATCGCTTTTAATGGGGATGAAAAAAATGAGTAGAGTGGAGGGTTTTACTTTTATTTGTTTTTATGGGAAGATGTCGAATTTTTTTTAATATAAATTGATTGAAAGCGAGGAGATATTCCGCTTGAAGAGCATCTAGATAAATTCAATAGTGCTTTTTATATTAAAAAAATAAAAATATTTAGATTAGATGTAACATTCGTATTTAAAAAAGGTTAAATGGAAGGCAGATTTGAAAGAAAATTAAGCACAAAAACAGAAAAATAAATATTTTTAAAAAAAAATCATTTTTTACTTTGTTTTTAATATTTAAAGATACTATCTTTGCATTCGCTTTTGAAAAATAGGGTTTTAAAGGCTTTTAATTTGACATATATTTAGACTTTATTTTTATTAAAAGTTTATTCAACAAGCCGATATAGCTCAGTTGGCCAGAGCAGCTGATTTGTAATCAGCGGGTCGGGGGTTCGAATCCCTCTATCGGCTCTGTTTTCTTTAAGTCCTTGACTTGATGAAAAACAGGGGGTGCGCCGGAGTTGGAGAGCCGGGCCAGACTGTAAATCTGGTGACTTTGTCTGAATAGGTTCGATTCCTATCACCCCCACGCTTTTAATAAAAACTAAAATATCAACCCCAATAAAAATAGTCAGATTTGGAATGCTGATTTTATGTTTTTGTTGGTTTTTTAATTTTTAGAAAAAGTCGATAAGCGGGTGTAGCTCAGTTGGTAGAGCATCAGCCTTCCAAGCTGAGGGTCGTGGGTTCGAGTCTCATCACCCGCTCCTATTTTATTTTACCCCCTCTCTCGCCAAAAGCGGTAAAGTAGAGAGGGCTATAAAGGTAAAGAAATGTAGTAATACATTGCCGATGTAGCTCAGGGGTAGAGCACTTCCATGGTAAGGAAGGGGTCGGGGGTTCAATTCCCTTCATCGGCTCAAATGAATGTAAGATACATTTTACCATAAAAGTTCTTTTTGATGATAATGAGAACTTTAATTCATTTCATTTTTAATGTTGCCTAAAAAATAATTACGATGGCTAAAGAAAAATTCGAAAGAAATAAACCTCATGTTAATATCGGGACTATCGGTCACGTTGATCACGGGAAGACTACCCTTACTGCAGCCATCACAACTGTTCTGGCAAAAGATGGATTAGCAAAAGTATCCTCTTATGATGATATTGACGGTGCTCCTGAAGAGAGAGAGCGTGGTATTACGATTAATACTGCACACGTTGAATATGAGACTGAAAATCGTCACTATGCACACGTTGACTGTCCTGGTCACGCCGATTATGTAAAAAACATGGTAACAGGTGCAGCTCAGATGGATGGAGCAATTTTAGTAGTTGCTGCGACTGACGGTCCTATGCCACAAACTAGAGAACACATCTTATTATGTCGCCAAGTTGGTGTACCTTCAGTTGTTGTTTTCATGAATAAAGCGGATTTAGTAGATGATGAAGATATGTTTGAGTTAGTGGAGATGGAAGTTAGAGAATTATTAGATCAATACGAATTCCCTGGTGATGATACACCAATCATTGCAGGTTCTGCATTGAAGGCTTTAGAAGGAGATGAGGATGCTGTAGCTAAAATCAAGGAATTGATGGCAGCTGTTGATTCTTTCGTTCCTGAACCATTAAGAGATGTTGATAAGCCTTTCTTAATGCCTATTGAAGATGTATTCTCTATTACAGGTAGAGGTACAGTAGCAACTGGTAGAATTGAAAGAGGGGTAGTTAATACAGGAGAAGGTGTTGATATCATTGGAATGGGCGCAGAGGAACTTAAATCAGTTGTTACAGGAGTTGAGATGTTCCGTAAGATTTTGGATAGAGGAGAAGCTGGTGATAATGCAGGTTTGTTATTAAGAGGTATTGAAAAGACTGCTATCAAAAGAGGAATGGTTATTTGTAAGCCAGGTTCTGTTAAGCCGCACGCCAAATTTGAATGTGAAGTATACGTATTAAGCAAAGATGAAGGTGGACGTCACACACCATTTTTTAATGGATACCGTCCTCAGTTTTACTTCCGTACTACTGACGTTACTGGAGATTGTAAATTACCAGAAAATGTTGAGATGGTAATGCCAGGTGATAATGTTTCTATGACTGTAGAATTAATTAACACCATTGCAATGGAAAAAGGACTTAGATTTGCGATTAGAGAAGGTGGTAGAACAGTAGGTGCAGGTCAGGTTACTAAGATTTTAGATTAATATACTGTACTACAAGTAGTTAAATACTTGTTGGAAGATAAGATACTGAAAATTAAGCACCCCTTCTGGGGTGCTTAATTTTTCACATTTGGGAACTTTATTTTTCAAATTTTTATTTATACACGGGCGTAGCTCAGTTGGTAGAGCAGTGGTCTCCAAAACCAAAGGTCGCGAGTTCGAATCTTGCCGCCCGTGCGAAATGTTAGCGTTTTAGAAAATTAATCTATTTAATTGATTAATTGGTAGATTACAAAAACAGGCAGGCTTAATAAATGTTTAACTTTGTTCAATTTTCTAAGCTAATCTAAATTACAATCCAATGGAAAAGTTAACCCTTTACGTTAAAGAAAGTTATAACGAACTAGTTAATAAAGTAACTTGGCCAAACATGGCTGCTTTACAAAGTAGTACTATTTTAGTAGTAATTGGTTCTGTTATTTTTGCTTTAGTTGTATTCGTTATGGATTTGATTTCAAAGCAAACGCTAGATTTAATTTACCCCTCTGTAGGCTAGATTCTTATTAGCGACAGTAGTCGTGTTTAATCTACCAGAGATTCTTCAAAAACTGATTATGTCAGAAGAAAAATTATCGGAAGAAGAAAAAGCTGAAGTTGCAGCTACGGAAGAAACGTCTGTATCAAACGAAGAAAATACAGCAGATGACGTAGTGGAAGAAACATCTTCATTTGATGATTTTGCGGCAGAAATTGATGCTGTTAATGAAGATGACGAAGTCGTTGACAAAGAAGAAGATGCAGCTGATTCAGCGGACGAAGAAGTTCCTGAAGAAGTAGTTGTAGATAATAGAAGATGGTATTCCTTGAGAGTGATTAGTGGTAAAGAACGTAAGATTAAAGAGCGAATTGAATTAGAAATACAACGAAATAATTGGAAGGATTATGTCACTAACGTGCTTGTTCCTACAGAGAAAGTATATAAAATAAGATCAGGCAAAAAGGTTATATCAGAAAGAAATATTTTACCTGGTTATATTCTAGTTCAAGCTGTTCAAGGCAGTTTTTCTGGAGAAATGATTAGTGCTATTGCGAATGTACCGAATGTTATTCACTTTTTGGGAAGGAATAATCCAATTCCTATGCAGCAGTCGGAAGCAAATCGAATGTTAGGCAAGGTGGATGAGTCTTCTGACGCAGGAGAAGCATTGATAGAGCCATACATTGTTGGAGAAACTATCAAGATTATTGATGGGGCATTTAGCGAATTTGTGGGAGATATCCAAGAAGTGAACGAAGAGAAGAAAAAGATGAAGGTGATTGTAAAGATTTTTGGTCGAGGTACAGAAGTAGAATTAAACTTCATGCAGGTAGAGAAACAATCTTAATGAATTTTAATACGCATAAGTGTATTAAAATTTGCTATTTGTACTAACTCCAATCAGAGGTATGTTATTTGAGATAAACAAAACAAATCAAGGCTAAACTTTTAACGAATACCCACCTTGATATTAAATTAAAAATGTTACGCATTTTATATAATGAAATTTTTTAGTTTCTTCTCCATTCTAAAAATTTCATCAACATCATTTCAGACTTTAATTCCCTTAATAGAGAAAATGTAAAATTTAAAATATGGAATTAACCACTTTTAATTTTACAACATTTCTTAATTAACGGACGCTTCTTTAAAGTCGAAAAATAAACTTCAAAGTAAAGAAATGGCAAAAGAAGTAGAGGTATTTATCAAACTACAGGTTAAAGGAGGCGCTGCTAATCCTGCACCTCCGGTAGGTCCTGCTTTGGGTGCGAAGGGTGTAAACATCATGGAGTTTTGTAAGCGTTTTAACGCTAAAACTGCTGATGATAAGGGTAAATTATTACCAGTACTTATCAGTGTTTACAAAGACAAGTCCTTTGACTTTATTGTCAAAACAACACCTGCCGCGGTTCAATTATTGGAAGCTGCTAAAGTAAAAAGCGGTTCTCCTGAATCTAATAGAACTAAAGTTGGATCTGTTACTTGGGATCAAGTTCGGACAATTGCCGAAGATAAAATGGCAGACCTTAATGCATTTACAATTGAATCAGCAATGAAAATGGTTGCTGGTACTGCTCGTAGTGCAGGTATCACGATTAAAGGTGATCTTCCGTGGGAAGCATAGTAAATAATTATTAACTAGAAGGGAGCTGATAATAAATTAAAAATGTAAAATTCTAACTTTAAAAGTAAAACATCTGAACGGAATGAATGCTTTTAGATTTGAAATTTTGAATTTTATATTTTCCTCGGCGCTATTCACCTCAAATTTTTTATAATGGCTAAAGTTTCCAAGAAACGTAAAGTAGCGAATGCCAAAGTAGATAGAGAAAAACTATATGCTTTGACAGATGCCATGAAGTTGGTCAAAGAAGTCAATACGACTAAATTTGATGCTTCTGTGGATGTTCACATTCGCTTAGGGATTGATCCCCGAAAAGCTGACCAAGCTTTGCGTGGTACTGTTTCCTTACCTCACGGTACAGGTAAAGCAAAAGTTGTAGCTGTATTCTGTACACCAGACAAGGAAGACGAAGCAAGAGCAGCAGGTGCTGATTTTGTAGGCTTGCAAGAATTGGTACAGAAAGTACAAGGTGGTTTTACTGGCTTCGATGCCGTAATTGCTATGCCGAGTACAATGGCACAAGTTGGTCGATTAGGTCGTATTTTAGGACCTAGAGGATTAATGCCTAATCCTAAGACTGGAACTGTAACTATGAATGTAGGACAAGCAGTATCAGAAATTAAGAAAGGTAAAATTTCTTTTAGAGTTGACAAGTACGGTATCATTCACGCACCTGTAGGGAGAGTCTCTTTTGATGCGGATAAACTAGGTGACAATGCAAATGAAGTGCTTTCTACTATCATAAAGATGAAGCCTTCTACCGCTAAAGGTATTTACATGAAATCGGTAACGATTGCAAGTACCATGAGCCCAGGTATCAAAATTGATACTAAATCTATTAAATAACTGAAGGAAGGGTATTAAAGTTATTAAAGGGTATTAAAGTTATTATTAACGCCTTTTTAGGAAAAATAATAACATCCAATAACTTCTAATTACTTTCAATAACTTTCTTAACTATATAGCAATGACTAAATCAGAAAAAGCGGCTGTCATTGAGGAATTGAAGCAGGATTTCAGCGAACACGATTTCTTTTATATCACAGATGCTTCTACTATGACAGTAGCAGATGTGAATACTTTAAGAAGACGGTTCTTTGAACAAGATATTCAGATGAAGGTGGTGAAGAATACCTTAGCTATCAAAGCTTTGGAAGCAGCAGATGCTTCTAAAGGTTATGAAGCTTTGTACGATTCTTTTAAAGGACCTTCTGCTTTGGTTTTTACCAAGACAGCGAACACTCCTGCTAAGGTTATCAAAGAATTCCGAAAGGGAGGAGGTGAGCGACCTGTTCTTAAAGCAGCATATATTGACTCTGGTATTTATATCGGAGACGATCAAATTAATACATTAGCTAGTCTCAAATCTAAAGAAGAATTATTGGGCGAAGTTATCGGTTTATTACAATCTCCAGCGAAGAATGTTATTTCTGCGTTGAAGTCTGGTGGTAATACGATTGCGGGCTTAGTAAAAGCTTTAGAGGAAAGAGGAGAGTAATGTATGATAATTTAAATAAGGCTTCCAAGTTGCCTCTATTATAATTAACAATCTGAGTTAGGAAGAACGTGTATCAAAAAAGGATACCGGGAATCCTAAAACTCTATTTTATTAAAAAAAAATTTCAAAAAAGATATTAAAATGGCAGATTTAAAAGCAATCGCAGATACGCTTGTAAACTTAACAGTAAAAGAAGTAAACGAATTAGCTGGTATTCTTAAAGATGAGCACGGTATCGAACCTGCTGCTGCTGCTGTAGCTATAGCTGCTCCAGGTGCTGGAGGTGGTGAAGCTGAAGCTGCTGCACAAACGGAGTTTGATGTAATGTTAACTTCAGCTGGAGCTGGTAAATTAAAAGTAGTAAAAGAAGTGAAGACTTTATTAGGTATCGGTCTTAAAGATGCAAAAACATTAGTTGATGGCGCACCTGCTGCTGTTAAAAGTGGTGTATCTAAAGAAGAAGGCGAGTCTATCAAAGCAGCTCTAGAAGCGGTAGGAGCAAGCGTAGAATTGAAGTAATTCAAGTTTTATAAATTCAATGATACTATTATATTACTTAATAGAAAATTGAATTTTATAGTGTGGTTTTTATCTCGATTTATTTTGGGATAAAAACCACCAACTTTTTTCCTTAGTTGATAGTCAGGAAGCACTATAGTGAGAATTTAGTCTAATGGATTAAATTTAGAAGTGATTTTTAACTTGGTATAAATTGATTATCAGAAAGATGATTAATTCATCGCCAATCAATTAATCACTACTTATATTATTGACTTTCAAATTTTATATACCAATGAGTATTTAGGCAGTAGTTAGGAATAACACAAATTCAAATCGGACTTTAAAATAAATTTGAATTTGTAAAATGCTTAAATAATAAAAACCATTCATTAAAATATGCCAAAAAAGGCTACGCTTTTATAAATGGTAAGCAAGCTTCAGGCTTAGAGAGAAAAATATCTGTCTAGGCCTATTGTCGTATATATATGTAAGGAAATGAAGGCTTTTCGGAGTGGTCAATTTTGGCAACAGTCAATGCAACTTCGATTATTTGTTTTAAGAACTTTTTTATTTGAAAAAAGTTAACGATAATTCACCATGGAGGAAGGCTCCATATTTTCATCAATAAGGTGATGACATAGATGACTCAAAAAGTATGCCGATAGTTATTGGCAAAGAATAGACTATTTGGTGAGTTATTAAAAAAACAATTTTTTTGCAAAAAAAGGAAACATTTTTCCAGAATATTATTGCAAAGGTTGTCAAAAACATACACCAAGATTGTCTAAAAAAATTGAAAGTATCAACTATTAATTCAATTTTTTTTAAAATATTTTTTGATAGGTTATTCAAGTTTATTAGAAGTTATTGTTTTGGTTTTGATAATTACCTCCAATAACTTCTAATAACCATAATCTTCTTTTCATCACCATCATAAACAGGTGTTTCTTATGACAGTAGAAGCTGCAAAAAAAACAGCTGAAGAGCGCAGGATTAATTTCGGTAAAATTAAGTTACCGGATTCGTATCCCGATTTGTTGGAGATTCAGTTGAAAGGGTTCCAAGAATTTTTTCAATTAGAAACAACACCAGAGAATCGGACTAACGAAGGACTGTTCCGCGTATTTCAGGAAAATTTTCCGATTACAGATGCAAGAAATATCTTCGTCTTAGAATTCCTCGATTACTTTATCGACCCACCTAGATACAGCATTGAAGAATGTATGCATAGAGGGTTGACGTATAGTGTACCATTAAAAGCAAAGTTGCGACTTTCTTGTAATGACGAAGAACACCTTGATTTCCAAACGATTGTGCAGGATGTTTTCTTAGGAAATATTCCGTATATGACACCTAAAGGTACGTTTGTTATTAATGGTGCGGAAAGAGTAATCGTTACACAATTACACCGTTCACCTGGTGTATTCTTTGGGCAAAGTTTCCACCCTAATGGAACAAAAATTTATTCCGCAAGAGTGATTCCTTTTAAGGGCGCTTGGATGGAATTTGCCACAGACATTAATACGGTAATGTATGCTTATATTGACCGTAAGAAGAAGTTTCCTGTAACGACTTTACTAAGAGCGATTGGGTATGATACGGATAGAGCAATTCTAGATATTTTCGGTTTAGCAGACGAAGTGCCTGCGGACAGAGATATGTTGGAACTGTCTATTGGCCGTAAGTTAGCCGCTCGGGTATTGCGTTCTTGGACGGAGGATTTTGTGGATGAAGACACAGGAGAGGTGGTAACGATTGAGCGGAATGAAATTATCCTAGAACGGGATGTTGTTTTAGATGAAAATAATATTGAGCAAATTCTTGATTCTGATGCAGAAACTATCATTTTGCAGAAAGATGATATTGAAGAAGATTACTCAATTATTTATAATACGCTTCAGAAAGACCCTGCGAGTTCTGAAATTGAAGCGGTTCAGCATATCTACCGCCAGTTAAGAGGTACGGATCCACCAGATGATGATACGGCGAGAGGTATTATTGATAAATTATTCTTCTCTGACAAACGATATAACTTAGGAGAAGTTGGTCGATATAAAATCAATCGTAAGTTAGAGCAAGACATCGATAAGGAGGTCTTAGTTTTAACGAAGGAAGATATTATCAAAATCGTTCAATATTTGGTGAAGTTAATGAACCAAAAGGCGGAGATTGATGATATTGACCACTTAAGTAATCGTAGAGTAAGAACAGTAGGAGAGCAGTTATATGCTCAATTTGGTGTAGGTTTGGCTCGGATGGCTAGAACGATTCGGGAAAGAATGAACGTGCGGGATAATGAAGTCTTTACACCAATTGACTTGATTAACGCTAGAACCCTTTCTTCTGTGATTAACTCTTTCTTTGGAACGAGTCAGTTATCTCAGTTCTTGGATCAAACGAATCCATTATCGGAGATTACGCACAAAAGAAGAATTTCCGCATTAGGACCAGGTGGTTTATCGAGAGAAAGAGCAGGTTTTGAGGTTCGGGATGTTCACTATTCTCACTATGGTCGATTATGTACGATTGAAACACCGGAAGGACCGAATATTGGATTGATTTCTACCTTATGTGTATTTGCGAAAGTGAATCGAATGGGATTTCTAGAAACACCTTATAGAGAGGTAAAAGATGGCGCAGTAAATTATGAGGTAGAACCTAAATATTTGTCTGCTGAAGGAGAGGATTTTGCGAAAGTAGCACAGGCAAACGCACCATTGAACGAACATGGCGCCTTTGTTTCAGATAGAGTTAAGTGTAGAGAACATGGTGATTTCCCTGTATTAGGGCCATCGGAGATTGAATATATGGATGTTGCGCCTAACCAAATTGTTGGGGTGTCAGCATCAATGATTCCTTTCTTAGAAAATGATGATGCGAACCGTGCCTTGATGGGATCGAACATGCAGCGTCAAGCCGTTCCGTTATTACGTCCTGATTCGCCAATTGTTGGTACAGGATTGGAAGGGAAAGTAGCGCGTGATTCTCGGATGTTAATCAATGCAGAAGGAGATGGAGTAGTAGAATATGTAGATGCTACAGAAGTAGTTATCCGATATGATAGAACGGAGGAACAAAAGTTAATTTCTTTTGAAGACAACCGTAAGTCTTATAAGTTAGTCAAATTCCGTAGAACGAATCAAGGAACTTGTATCAACTTGAAGCCTATCGTAAGAAAGGGGGACAGAGTACACAAAGGTATGATTCTTTGTGATGGTTATGGAACACAGTTAGGAGAATTAGCCATTGGCCAGAACCTAAAAGTGGCATTCATGCCTTGGAAAGGGTATAACTTTGAGGATGCGATTGTATTATCAGAAAGAGTTGTAAAAGATGATGTTTTTACTTCTTTACATATTGAGCACTTTGAATTAGATGTTCGAGATACTAAATTAGGAGAAGAAGAATTAACGAACGATATTCCAAACGTTAGTGAAGATTCTACGAAGGATTTGGATGAGAATGGTATCATTAGAATTGGTGCTTGGGTGAAGGAAGGAGATATTTTAATTGGTAAGATTACACCGAAAGGGGAATCTGACCCAACTCCAGAAGAGAAATTATTGAGAGCTATCTTCGGTGATAAAGCAGGTGATGTAAAAGATGCATCTTTGAAAGCACCACCATCAACCAAAGGTATCATTATCAATAAGCAATTATTCGCTAGAGCGAAAAAAGATAAAGTACAGAAATCACAAGAGAAAGACTTGTTGATGAAGCTGGAAGATCAGCATGCGATTACAATCAACGAATTAAAGACCATTTTGGTGGATAAGTTGTTGGTATTAGTCAAAGAAAAAGTAGCAAAGAAGGTAAGAAGTGTTTATAACGAAACATTGATTCCTGGTGGAACAAGATACTCTCAGCCATTACTGAAAGAGATTGATTACACGACTGTTGATTATAGCAACTGGACGGACGACGAACATGCAAATAAGTTGATTTCGGAATTATTGCATAATTACAACATTAAGTTAAACGAAGAAGTAGGTAAGTACAAGCGGGAGAAATTCAACATCAGTATTGGTGATGAATTACCAGCAGGTGTCTTAAAATTGGCGAAAGTTTACTTAGCGAAGAAGCGTAAATTGAAAGTGGGGGATAAGTTAGCTGGACGTCACGGTAATAAAGGTATTGTATCCAGAATCGTAAGACAAGAGGATATGCCATTCTTACCAGACGGAACACCAGTTGACATCGTATTGAACCCATTAGGTGTACCTTCTCGGATGAACTTAGGACAGATTTTCGAAACAGTTCTAGGTTGGGCAGGAGAGAAATTAGGGGTGAAATTCGCAACGCCAATCTTTGATGGAGCAAGCATGGATGAGATTGAAGAATACATCCAGCAAGTAAATCTTCCTTCATTGGGACAAGTTTATTTGTACGATGGCGAAACAGGAGATAGATTCCACCAAGAGGCAACGGTTGGGGTAATCTACATGCTGAAATTATCGCACATGGTAGATGATAAGATGCACGCTCGTTCTATTGGACCATACTCGTTGATTACGCAGCAACCATTGGGTGGTAAAGCTCAATTTGGTGGACAGCGTTTTGGTGAAATGGAGGTATGGGCATTAGAAGCTTATGGTGCAGCTAGTATCCTACAGGAGTTATTGACCATTAAGTCGGATGACATTAACGGTCGAGCGAAAGCTTACGAAGCAATCGTAAAAGGAGACAATCTTCCAGTTCCAAATATTCCTGAATCTTTCAATGTATTAGTACATGAATTGAGAGGGTTGGCTTTGGATATTAAGTTTGAATAATGTGTTGCGGGTTGCGAGTTGCGGGTTGCGGGTTATAATAACTCGCAACTCGTAACCCGCAACTCACAACTCGAATAATAAACCATTAATTAATCAGCGGATTTCGGAAGCTGGTTCGGAGTAAAACCCGCAACTCGCAACTCGCAACCCGCCAACCGACAATAAATGGCATTTAGAAAAAATTTTAATAAAGCGGAGCAAAGACGTTTTGAAAGTATTACGATTAGCTTGTCTTCGCCAGATGATATTTTAGAACGATCTTATGGAGAGGTGTTAAAGCCAGAAACTATTAACTATCGTTCTTATAAGCCAGAAAGAGATGGTTTGTTCTGTGAACGTATTTTCGGACCTGTAAAGGATTACGAATGTTACTGTGGTAAATATAAGCGTATCCGATATAAGGGTATTGTTTGTGACCGTTGTGGGGTAGAAGTAACGGAAAAGAAAGTACGTAGAGAACGTATGGGACACATCAAATTGGTGGTGCCCGTAGTGCATATCTGGTTCTTTAAATCATTACCAAATAAGATTGGTTACCTTTTAGGATTATCTTCTAAGAAATTAGAGACGATTATCTATTACGAGCGATATATTGTCGTCCAGCCAGGCGTGAAAGAGTCAGCATTGAGTAAGATGGACTTGTTGACAGAAGAAGAGTATTTAGAACACTTAGATTCTTTACCTGCTGAAAATCAGGCTTTAGAAAATGACCATCCAGATAAATTTATCGCTTTGATGGGCGCTGGTGCGGTGAAAGAATTATTGATGCGATTGGATTTAGACCAATTGTCTTATGATTTAAGACATCAAGCAACGAATGAAACTTCTCAACAACGTAAGTCTGAGGCTTTAAAGCGTTTGAGAGTAGTGGAAGCATTTAGAGACGGACAAACTCGGATTGAAAATCGACCAGAATGGGCGGTGATTCAATACTTGCCAGTTGTTCCGCCAGAATTGCGTCCATTAGTACCATTAGATGGTGGTCGTTTCGCAAGTTCGGATTTAAATGATTTATACCGTCGGGTAATCATTAGAAATAACCGTTTGAAACGTTTGTTAGAAATCAAAGCGCCAGAAGTAATTTTGCGTAATGAGAAGCGGATGTTGCAGGAAGCGGTAGATTCTTTATTTGATAACTCTCGGAAGTCGAATGCGGTAAAAGCAGAAGGTGGACGTGCTTTGAAATCTTTAAGTGATATTCTTAAAGGTAAGCAAGGTCGTTTCCGTCAGAACTTATTGGGTAAACGGGTAGATTATTCTGGTCGTTCTGTAATTGTGGTAGGACCTTCGTTGAAATTACACGAATGTGGGTTACCAAAAGGAATGGCATCGGAATTATTCAAGCCTTTCGTTATTCGTAAGTTGATAGAAAGAGGTATCGTGAAAACGGTAAAATCTGCTAAGAAATTAGTAGATAGAAAAGACCCTGTGATTTGGGAAATTTTAGAAAATATTCTAAAAGGTCACCCAATTATGTTAAATCGGGCACCAACGCTTCACCGTTTATCTATCCAATCTTTCCAACCTACTTTGGTAGAAGGAAAAGCGATTCAGTTACACCCATTAGTTTGTGGTGCCTTTAACGCGGATTTTGACGGTGACCAGATGGCAGTACACGTACCGTTGAGCCAAGCAGCAATTTTGGAAGCTCAGGTATTGATGTTATCTGCGCACAATATGTTTAATCCTCAGGATGGTTCGCCGATTTTGCTGCCATCTCAGGATATGATTTTAGGACTTTACTACATTACCAAAGAAAGAACAGTCGGTAAGATTAAAGGAGCTGGTGGTACTTTCTATTCTCCAGAAGAGGTAATGATTGCTTATAATGAAGGGGAGTTAGACTTACACGCAGCAGTAACGGTACGAATAGATAATTTTGAAGATGAGGAAGGAAACTTGGTGAAAAAGCGGATTAAAACCACTTGTGGTAGAGTACTGTTTAACTCAGTTGTTCCTCCAGGAAAGATTCCATTTATTAATGAATTATTGACCAAGCGGGCTTTGAAAAAAGTAATCGCAGGTATCATTAGAAAAGCAGATTTTGGTGCGACGGCTTCATTCTTGGATGCCATTAAGGAATTAGGTTTCCTTTGGGCTTTCAAAGGCGGATTATCCTTTAACTTAGGGGATTTGATTACGCCTTCTAATAAAGCAAGAGTTTTATCTGAAGCTCAGGAAGAAGTAGAAGAAGTATGGAATAATTACGAGATGGGGTTAATTACCAATAACGAACGATACAACAAAATCATTGATATTTGGACAACAGGTGATAATGACATCACGACCAAATTGATGGATGAGTTGGCATCGCATAAAGATGGATTTAACTCAGTTTGGATGATGTTAGACTCCGGAGCACGGGGTTCTAGACAGCAAATTAAGCAGTTATGTGGATTAAGAGGGTTGATGGCGAAACCAAGAAAATCTGGTGATACAGGTGGGGCGATTATTGAAAACCCAATCTTATCTAACTTCGTGGATGGATTATCTGTATTGGAATACTTTATCTCCACACACGGTGCGAGAAAAGGTTTGGCGGATACAGCATTGAAGACTGCGGATGCAGGTTACTTGACTAGAAGATTGGTGGATGTTGCACAGGATGTTGTTGTCAAAGAAGAAGATTGCGAAACCTTAAGAGGCATTGATACTTTTGCCTTAAAGGAAAACGAAAAGATTATTAAATCACTAGCAGATAGAATTGAAGGTCGGTATACTTTACATGAAGTGACGCACCCTGTAACAGATGAAGTCATTTTAGAAGCAGCGGAGTACATCACAATGGATAAGGCGAAGTATATTGATGATGAGGGAATCGAAATGGTCACTATCCGTTCTGTATTGACTTGTTCTGTGAAACGTGGGGTTTGTAGAAAATGCTACGGTAAGAACTTAGCAACAGGTAGAATCGCAGAGATGGGAGATGCTGTTGGAATTATCGCTGCCCAATCTATTGGAGAGCCTGGTACACAGTTGACTTTACGTACTTTCCACGTAGGTGGTACGGCATCGGTATCTAAGACGGAATCTAGTTTATTATCTAAATTTGACGGTAAAATCGAATTTGATAGTATGCGGACTACCCAGCATACGGATGATGATGGTAAGACAACAACGGTCGTATTAGCGAGAACGGGTGAAGTTAGAATTGTTGACCCCAAAACTAAGCGTCAATATATTGCTCACTATATTACTTATGGTTCTACGCTTAATGTAGAAGATGGACAAACAATCAAGAAAGGAGATAAGATTTGTGAATGGGATCCATTTAATAACGTAATTATCTCTGAATTTTCTGGTATCGTTCGATATGATTCGATTATTGAAGGTAAAACCTTCCGTTCAGAGAGTGATGCGCAAACTGGTTTCTCTGAGAAAGTAATCATCGAATCTAAGAATAAGCGAGTTATTCCAACGATTAAAATTATTTCTCCAGCTGGAGAAGAATTAAGAAGTTATAACTTACCAGTAGGGGCTTATATTTCTATCGAAGATGGAGCAGAAGTGAATGCGGGTGAAAGAATTGTGAAGATTCCTAGACAATTAGGTAAAATTCAGGATATTACGGGTGGTTTACCACGGGTAACAGAGTTATTCGAGGCTAGAAACCCATCTAATCCTGCAGTAACTTCTGAAATTGATGGAGTTGTTGCCTTTGGTAAAATCAAGCGGGGTAACAGAGAAATCATCGTTACTTCTAAAGATGAGCAAAGAAGAAAATACCTAGTTGGTTTATCTAAGCATATCTTAGTTCAGGAAGGTGACTTCGTAAGAGCTGGAACTCAATTATCTGATGGGTCTACTGCACCAAGAGACATCTTACAAATTAAGGGACCTTTTGCGGTACAGTACTACTTAGTGAACGGCGTACAAGAAGTATATCGTTCTCAGGGTATTACCATTAATGATAAGCACATCGAGGTAATCGTGCGTCAGATGATGCGTAGAGTACAAATCGAAGATGCTGGAGATACTACTTTCTTAGAAGGAGAAGCAGTTGAGAAGTATGACTTCTTAGCACAGAATGACTGGATTTTTGATAAGAAATTCATCACGAATAGCGGTGACTCTAGTAAATTACGTCCAGGACAGTTAGTAACTTTACGTCAAATCAGAGAAGAAAATTCTTACTTGAAGCGTAATGACCGTTCTATCTGTAAATTCCGAGATGCGGTTGCGGCTACTTCTAGTCCTTTATTACAAGGTATCACCAAGTCTTCCTTAGGGGTAGCAAGTTGGATTTCTGCGGCATCGTTCCAGGAAACAACGAAAGTACTAAGTACTGCTGCCATCGGTGCGAAGCGTGATTTCTTAGAAGGCTTGAAAGAAAACGTTATCGTTGGTAAGAAGATTCCTGCTGGTACAGGAATGAAACATTACAAAGAGTTGTGGGTGACGACTAAGGCGCAAAATGAAGCGAATCAAGCTCGTGCCGCACAATTTGAAGATATTGAAGAGTATCAATAGCCGTAATGCGGACTTTAGTTCGTAACTAACGACTCGATTCTTTTCTAAGAAGTATAAGGCATCTCCTTTTTGGGGGATGCCTTTTTTGATGTAATAAAATAAGGTAAAGCGGATTGTTAATCCGTTCTTAAAAAGGTTAGGAAGGCGAATTAACAATCTACCTTACTATTATTCCACAAAACCTCGCACCACTGCTTCTCTTTCCTGAAATAAAAGCAATAATTTATCCAACTCAATCATCCATTGGGTCATAGAATTGGGCGTATTATATTTATTAATTTGTAAGGGAAAAACGGGCTCAATCTCTGCTGCATTGGTATGGACAATCATTTTAAATTTATCAAAAGACAAGGCATTCTGCTTTAAAAGAAGTTGATACCTATCCCAGAATTTTTGTTGAAAATCAGCCTCCTTATACAGCAATAAGAATAAATCAGTCAGCATATTTTTTTGCTGTTTATTGGTGATAATAGCTAAGGGCGACTTGTCCATTTTTAACCAAGCTACTTTATCTAAATCAAACAGCACAAATCTAAAAGGACCATCTTTGACTGCATAAAACCGTGCATTATTATGTGGCCAATCTGTATTGCCCAAATAGGATTCCACAATCATATAGTCGATGAAATTATTGATGTCTAATTCCGTTTTTATATAGACTATATCTGATTCATTAATAGCGGCCACAAATCGGTCAATACGGTCAAAATCGCCATCTTTTTTAAGGAATGCAAGGGTCGTAATTTTAGCAAGGGTAATATCCCGTTTCTTTACCTGATATAAACCAGCCATCCCATTTGTATTCGCTTCTGTTCTTAAATTCATCAAGCCATAAAATTCCTCATTTATATAGACAAGGGTAGGTTCACCGTAGGTTAAGTCTATATCTAAGCCCGCATTAATTGTCAACTGGGTGATACTTAAATCTTTTAACATCGTATTTCTAAAATCACTACCAGAATTCCTTAATCGGATGGCTTTGATTTTATCAATATTATGATGTGGAAGTAGTTGCTTCGGATTGATTAAAGAACGGTCTCTATTATCATATTTTTTGTCAAATTTTATGCCCAAGGATTTCAAGGGAAACTTAGTGGAGAAACCCCCTTTTATACTTAACTCGATTGCTTGATTGGCGACCACAACTTCCTTATTTCTATACAAATCAAATATGCCTACTATTTCTAAATCTTCCTTAGGTTCTGCTAAAAGTTGGTCAAAATATCGAATATTTTATAAATTTCTTCTTTGGCTACTTTGTAAGGAATTTCTGATGACAGGCAAAGAGTTTGTATTCTTTTATAAGACATACTTGCTTTTAAAAATTATGAAAGTTAGCGTCAAAAAACTAAACCTCCCGCTCCAACTCAATAACCGTAATTTCAGGCCACATCCCAATCCGCCCAGGAAAGGTCAAAAAACCAAAGCCCCGATTGACATATAAATACTGTTTCGCTTCTTCATACAATCCCATCCATTTATCGTAGCGATATTGCGCAGGCGACCATTTAAATCCAGGCATATTGATGCCAAATTGAAACCCGTGGGTATGTCCACTTAAAGTAAGGTGAATATGTTTTTGATGCGGAATAACTTTATCATCCCAATGCGTAGGGTCATGAGAAAGTAAGACACAAAAATCATTCGAAGTTGTATTGTTTAACGCTTTATCTAAATCGCCTTTTTTTGGGAAATATCGAGCACGCCCCCAATTTTCGACGCCTAATAAACAAATACGCTCGCCCTCTTTTTCTAGGATAGCATTTTTGTTATTGAGCAATTCGAAGCCCATTTGTTCATACTTTTTATAGAAATCTGCCCAATACGCTTTTTGTTCTTGTACACCATCAGGTACGCCATAATAATCGTGATTGCCCAAGATGGAAAATTTACCCGATTTGGCTTGAATTTTTTTAAAAACATCGATATAATCATTCACTTCATCCTTATCTGAATTGACCAAATCACCTGTGAAAACGACAATGTCTGCGGCTTGCTCATTAATCATTTGGACACCTTTGGCAACACTCGAAATATTATCCAAACTGCCTGCATGAATATCCGATATTTGCACGATTTTAAAACCATCAAAAGCGGCGGGTAAATCGGCAAAAGCTAACTTAACTTTATTGACGGTATAGGCATATTTGCCTTTGGTAATGCCATAGAACATGGTAGAAAATGGAAGCGCAGCAATACCTGTGGCTGCTAAAGTTAAAAAGCGCCGACGGCTAGGGAAGGTTTTATGTTCATCAGGGAAATCTTTGCCCGAAAAGAAGGTATATAGAAAATTGCCAATGCCGTAAAAGAAACGCCCTATATCTTGAGGTAATAAAAAAGCAACAAAGGTTAATTTGGTGGCAAGTGCTGTTAGAATAACCCCTAAATAAAGATTGGCATCGGTGCTGCTAAAAAATCGACCACCGATAAATGCTTCGTGAAATTTATAGAAACAATAGTAAATAAATGCACTTAATAACCAATAGGCAACGGAAAAAAGGACCTGCTGCTTTTTGTTTTTGAGGAGTGATTTTAAACCAAAAAAAGTGTAAATATCTAGGAAGGCATAAATAAAGCAAATCGTATAAAAAGTATTTAATCTGGACCTCATTTTTAGGAATTTGTCGATGATTTATTTTATTGTTTACCACTTAGTCATTTAAGTGCATTTAGTTTTTCTGTTCCATATAATAAGCAACTAATTAATCGAAATAAAGGCTTAAAGACCTTGTAACGGAACAGGATAAATCCTGTGATACCAGTTAAATTGTCTTAGCATTATTACGAATTACAAAAATAACCTAACTTTCCGTAAATTGGGGCAAATTAAAATAAAAACGATGCTTAAATTCTTAAAACGTTTCCTACCAGTATTTAGTTTACTGTCTTTATTTACTATTCCTACATTTAGTCAAAGTATCCAAACCTTTAGGGAACAACCCTTATTTACCACCGGAAATGATGGTTATAATTGTTATCGAATTCCTGCGATTATTACTGCGCCCAATGGCGATTTATTAGCCTTTGCAGAAGGACGAGTAAAGGGCTGTAATGATTTTGGAGATGTGGATGTTATCCTCAAAAGAAGTACGGATAATGGATTGACTTGGGGTAATTTAGTGGTTGTGGCAGATAATGGAAAATTACAAGCAGGCAACCCTGCACCCGTTGTGGATTTTTTAGACTCAGCCTTTCCAAACGGGCGAATTTTTTTATTTTATAATACGGGTGACGCTTCTGAACACGACATTAGAAAAGGCAAAGGATTAAGGGAAGTTTGGTATATTACTTCTACCGATAATGGACAAAATTGGTCTGCACCAACGAACATTACCCAGTATGTCCATAAAGTAAATCAGCCCGATAAAAATCCAGCTTATAATTTTAAAGAAGATTGGCGAACGCATGCTTGTACACCAGGTCATGCGATTCAATTAACTAAAGGACAATATGCGGGTCGATTATACATTCCTTCTAATCATTCGCAAGGAACACCACAAGCCAAATTTAATGATAATCGAGCGCAAGCTTTTTATTCGGATGACCACGGCAAAACTTGGCAATTGAGTGACCCTGTGGATTTGCCCAGTTCTAATGAGGCGATTGCGGTAGAATTATCAGACGGTCGAGTGATGCAGAATGTTCGACAACAGAATGGCGCAAGTAAAAAACGAATTGTGGCGATTAGTTCCGATGGCGGCCATAGTTGGGACAAAACTTATTTAGACACACAATTACCTTCGCCCGTTTGCCAAGCGAGTATTCTTGATTTTAAAAATAAGAATGGGGAAAATCTACTCCTCTTTTCTAATCCAAATAGTACCAAACGACGAGAAAAAATGACGGTTCGAGCAAGTTTTGATGATGGTCAAACTTGGTTGGTTCAGAGAGAAATTCGGTCGGGCGAATCGGCATATTCAGATTTGGTGATTCAAGCAGATAATCAGATTGGGTTGCTGTATGAACAGGGGAATAATGGCGGCATTTATTATGCCCATTTTAATGAAGTTTGGTTAATGGCGGACCAAAATTTTATCTATGATTTAGTGATTCGAAATGGGACAATTTATGATGGTTCAGGCAAAGCAGGTTGGAAAGGAGATATTGGCATTAAAGGCGATAAAATTGTAGCGATTGAATCAAAGATAAAAGGCAAAAGTAAAAAAGAGATTGATGCCAAGGGATTAGCTGTTAGCCCAGGTTTTGTAGATGTGCATACCCATTTAGAACCTTTGCCGCTATTTCCACAAGCAGAAAGTCATATCCGACAAGGGGTAACGACTGCTTTGGGTGGTCCCGATGGTTCTTGTCCGTTGCCATTGGGTGCTTATTTGGATGACTTAGAAAAAGAGGGAATTGGTTATAATATTGGCTATTTGGCAGGACATAATTCCATTAGAAGCGAAGTCATGGGCTTAGACAACCGAGCGCCTACTTTTCCCGAATTAATCGAAATGCAATATTTAGTCAAAAAATCTATGGAAGAAGGTGCTTTTGGTATTTCTACAGGACTAAAATATTTGCCTGGGGCTTTTTCTAAATTGGATGAAGTCGTAGCGGTTTCTAAAGTTGCAGGTGCAATGGGCGGCATTTACACTTCCCATTTACGAGAAGAAGGCTTGCAATTATTAAGTGGGGTACAAGAAGCGATTGATATTGCGGAACAAGCGGATATTCCAGTTGTTTTGACGCATCATAAAGTAGTCGGACAACCGATGTGGGGTAGTAGTAAAAAAACGACTCAAATGGTTAGCGACGCCCGAAAAAAGGGTTTGGATGTGATGATTGACCAATATCCTTATATGGCTAGTTATACTTCTTTGAGTATTCTAATTCCATCTTGGTCGATGGCAGGTGGGCGTTATGAAGCTTTTGCTAAAAGGTGTGAGAACCCAGTTTTAAGAGATAGTATCAAACAAGGCATTATTTTTAATATTATCAACGATAGAGGCGGCAATGATTTAAAAAGAGTACAATTTTCTAAATTTAATTGGAAACCCGAATTTGAAAGTAAAACGCTTTATGATTGGGCAATTGCGGAGGATTTAGCACCAACGCCAGAAAATGGCGCAGAATTAATTATCCAAGCCCAAATTCACCGAGGAGCAAGTTGTATTTTTCATGCAATGGATGAAGGCGATGTCGCTCGCATTATGCAGCATCCCCAAACGATGATTGCTTCGGATGGGCGATTGACGCCTTTTGGAAAAGGCCATCCACATCCAAGAGCTTTTGGTACTTTTCCAAGAGTGTTGGGCAAATATGTGCGAGAAGATAAAGTCTTAGATTTACAAACAGCTATTCATAAAATGACCGCTTTGCCTGCTAAAAGAATGGGTTTGACCGACCGAGGAACATTGGCAATCGGCAATTATGCCGACATTACCATTTTTGACCCTACTACGGTTATAGATAAGGCAGATTTCCAAAATCCACATCAGTATCCAGAGGGGATTCTTTATGTGTTGATTAATGGAAAAATGGTGGTGCAAAAGGGACAATATTTTGATGTTCGAGCGGGGAAGGTTTTGCGGGGGAAGGCTTATTTGAAATAGGGCGATACCACGAATAAATAAGTAATTCTTATATCCTAATATCTGTTAGGCAATACTATCCTACTGTTTTGGTAATCCTAAGATTAGAATGTACAAGTTTTCATCCGTGGAGGTTATCCGTGGGAGATTATTATACGTTTAATTTCCCACGGATAACCTCCACGGATGATTATCAATTTTTTACTTGACTATCTATTATTTATCAAGCGTTACTAAATGAAGAACTTATCTTACTTTTGCTTCTGCACTCCTAAAGAAAAATATAATTCAAAACAAAATGTCAAAACCTACCAAAAAAATAAGCGACAAAAAGAGATATGTCTTACGAATGTTAGACATGATGGAAAATGACCCTCAAATCAAAGAACTGAAACCCAATCCTGATGTAAGAGCAGCTATTTGTGCAGAACCAACGCTCGACCGAATGATTGATGTGGCTTTGACGGGCTATAGCGATAGACCAGCTTTGGGAGAAAGAGCATATGAAATTATAACGGAAGCCGACATTAATAAACGAAACTACTTACCTAGTTTTAAAACTATCACTTATGCCCAATTTCAAGTACGCCTGAAAGCTTTGGCAAATGCTTGGGGCTATCATCCAGTTCATAAAATAAACCCAAATGAATTTGTAGGTATTCTCGGTTTTACAGGAATAGATTTTGTGACCTTAGATTTGGCTTGTGCGTATGCTTATACGGTGACGATTCCGTTACAAAGTAGTACTTCTGGCGCGGATTTAAATGAGATTTTTGAGAACACCAATCCTGCTGCATTGGCAACAACTATTGGGGATTTGGAAGTAGCAGTTGACCATGTGATTCAGCATGGTGGCATGCGCAGTTTGATTGTATTTGATTATGAGGAAAAAGCGGATATAGAGCGAAATTTATTTGAGGCGGCTAAAACTAAATTAAGCGAATCAGGTGTGCCTACCCAAATTATTGCGTTAAATGATTTACTAGCTTTTGGCGAACAAAAGACCTTTACCTTTTTACCACCCAATGAAGAAGGAGAAAGACGGATGATGGGCATTATCCACTCTTCGGGTAGTACAGGAAAACCCAAAGGGGCGATTATGCCCGAAAGTGCAGCGAAGGAATTATGGAGTGGCAGGAAGACGCAAATGCCTTCTTTATCAGTTTCTTTTTCCCCACAAAATCACTTGATTGGTCGGAATGGTTTGATTGGAACGTTGTGTTTGGGCGGAACTATTTGCTTTACTTTAAAGCCAGATATGTCTAGTTTATTTGAAGATATTCGGATTGTCCGACCAACTCAAATGGGCTTCTTCCCACGAATTTTTGAATTGATTTATCAGCATTATCAAAGTGAAGTAACCCGTCGGGTAAAAAAAGGAGAAGGGGACGAAGCGACCATTAGCGAAATGGTCAAAAAAGAAATGAGCAAAACCTTTTTAGGCGACCGATTGACCCGTGCTTCTGTAGGTGGTGCACCTACTTCGCCAGCGGTCATGAAATTCATCAAAGAATGTTTTGAAATTTTAATTTTGGATGGTTATGGCAATACAGAATCTGGAACGGGTGGGGTAGCAGTAAACGGCATTATCAATCGTCCGATGATTACGGATTATAAACTGCGAGATGTACCAGAACTCGGTTATTATTTAACCGATAAACCTTATCCACGAGGGGAGTTATTATTCAAAAGTAGGGTAGGGATTAGTGGTTATTATAAAGCACCCGAAGCAACGGCAGGTTTGTTTGATGAAGATGGGTTTTCTATTACAGGCGATATTGTCGAAGAACGTGGACCTGACCATGTGGTGGTAATTGACCGTCGAAAAGATGTGATGAAATTATCGCAAGGCGAATATGTAGCTGCGGGTAAATTGGGAACTATTTTCGAGGGAGGAAGTGCCGTCATTCGACAAATTTATATCTATGGTAATTCTTTTCGGTCTTATTTATTAGCGGTAGTTGTACCCGAAGAAAAAGTGGTTCAAACGATGTTGGGAGCGGATTACAGCGAAGTTAGTTTAATCAATTTAATTAGAAGAGAATTACAACAAGTCGCTAGTGCTAAGGAATTAAAAAGCTTTGAAGTCCCTCGAAATTTCATTATTGAAAAGGAGGAATTTACCCAAGCGAATGGGTTATTATCTAGTGTGCGGAAACGCTTAAGACCTGCGCTTAAACGAAAGTATGCGAAGCGATTAGAAGCACTTTATGAGGAACAAGCGCAACAACAAGAGGCAGATATTGAAGCTTTAAAAGACCCCAATTCCACATTAACTACTTTAGAAAAGATTGTTAAATTATTAGAAGTTAATTTAAAAATTCAGGAAGTCGATATTTCCCAACCTTATACGTATGCCGAATTAGGGGGAGATTCTTTAGGTGCAGTCGCTTTTTCTATGTCGATGGAAAAAGTATTTGGCGTAACCATTCCTGCCAATCAAATCCTTAGTCCTACAGGAAGCCCTAAAAAATGGGCGAGTTTGATTGATAAAATGCTGTCTGAAGATGGCGATAATCAAGTAACTTTTGCCAATATACATGGCAAAGGCGCAACTGTCATTCATACCAAAGATTTAACCCTTGACCGTTTTATAGACAAAAATATCTTGGAGCGAAGTGCTTCCAGAACTTCAAGTTCTGGAAGCACTAATAGCCTAAAAACCGTTTTGTTAACGGGTGCTAATGGTTATTTGGGACATATTTTATGTTTAGAATGGTTACAAACCGTAGCGACAAAGAATGGGCAATTAATTTGCCTAATACGTGGCAAAGATGATGAGGCTGCCAAAGCTCGATTAGATGCTCAATTCAAAGGCGTAGATGCAGATTTAGAAAGGCTTTATGCTAGTTTGTCTGAAAAGCATCTACAAGTTTGGGCAGGAGATATAACCGAACCAAATTTTGGACTAAGTGAGGAACGTTACAATCAGTTAGCAAATACCGTTGACCGAATTTGTCACCCTGCTGCCTTAGTCAATCACCGTTTAGGCTATGAACATTTATTTGGCCCAAATGTAGTCGGAACTGCCGCCATTATTCAATTGGCACTGACCCAACGAAAAAAAGCGATTGATTTTGTCTCAACGGTAGCTGTAGAGCGCTTCTTAAATACAACCGAAATCAATAATGAAGATTCACCTTTATTAGAAAGCATTACTTTAACAGACCATTATGCCGCAGGTTATGGCGCTAGTAAATGGGGGGCAGAATGTTTATTGCAAAAAGCACATAGTGAATTTGATTTGTCCATCAACACTTTTAGAGGAGATATGATGTTGGCGCATCAGAGCTATAAAGGGCAAATCAATAAAGCGGATATGTTTACTCGCTTACTATACAGTATTATTCATACAGGATTAGCGCCGAATTCCTTTTACCGATTAACGGCGGATGGTCAAAAAGTCAAAGCACATTATGATGGTACACCTGCGGATGTAATTGCAGCGGCTATAGTTGGGGTACATCAAATAAGTGGTAAAGGGTATCAAACTTTCAATATCAAAAACTACCATCAAGCGGATGGCGCTTCTTTGGATGCCATTATAGATTGGATAGTATCTGCGGGTTATCCTATTCAGCGAATTGCGGATCATAAAGATTGGTTTACCCAATTTAAAGCTAAATTAAGTGCTCTACCAGAGGAGAAACGACAGCATTCTGCTTTGGAAGTTTTGGCAGCTTTTAGTCGACCATACCCTGCTAAGTTGCGGGTTGCAGATAGTAGTAATTATCAAATTTTAGTCCAGAAATTACAGGGTGGTGCCGTTGTTCCTAGTTTAACTGAAGGATTTATTCATAAGTGCTTAGAAGATATGAGGTTATTGGAATTGATTGATTACATCTAAATCCGTTGGACATATTTTTTTGCCCCCACGGATTTGTTTAGAGCATAAGTAAAAAGCTGATAATTATCCGTGTCCCTTAATTTATCCGTGGTACTGATTTTATACCACGGATAAATTAAGGGACACGGATATTAGGTGTTTAAGATTAAATTTTAAAACATCGCTTTTGTCTAATTATATATTGTTATTTTGTGAAATGACGCACTATACACAACATGTATACTCGTTCTCCAATTTTATATCTCCTTAATTTTTTAATCTGATAGGTTGGTATATTATTTGCCACAATAATATATTAAGCCCCTCTTTCTGTTTCCTCCCTAAATGACAATTGCCTAACAATTCAAAAGTTAATATAAGATATGTTTGAATTTTAAAATAAAATATATGATTTTTGGATTTTAAAACTACTGCAATTAAAGACTACCATTAAGATATACTTGCCCAAATACTATTTATAAACAACATCTTACTATCAACTATTAATCCTTACACTCCTTTCTGAAAACAATCCATATACACATAACAAACTAAATCCTGTTATATGAAGAACCTTCACCAAAGGCGTCTTTTCGTCTGGTTGATTTGTTTATTGACGACTTCCTTCCTTTTTGCACAAGCAACTCCTCAACTTATTGGCGTAGGTCAAACGCCTAATGTTAAGGTAACAACCAGTAATACTCAAGCGGGTACAGCGGGTGAGAATACTATCTCCAATGAGGGATTCAAGCCTAATAATAATGCCGCTTCTCGATTTTTACAGCAAGCTTCTTTTGGCCCGAATTATAAGGAGATTATGGCTTTGAGTAATACTGGTTTGGAGGATTGGATAGAACAACAGTTTGCTTTGTCACGAGGTTTGAACTGCGTGCAACGAGTAACAGAAATCACGGATATAAAAAATGCTGGTGCTAATACACCTGATGGAGGGGCATGGGATTGGTTCTGGGATTATGCTTTTTGGGAATATTCTATGACGACTTCAGATGTTTTGCGACAAAGAGTGGCTTTGGCTTTAACGGAAATTTTAGTTATTTCCCGGAATTCAGGTTTTGGCGAAAATCCTTATCCTTTTGCTAGTTTCTACGATATGTTATTGGATAATGCTTTTGGAAATTATAGGGATATTTTAGGCGCAGTTACTCGGCAACCTGCTATGGGTTTGTACCTGACTTATATGAACAACCCTAAACAAGATACTATTTATGAGCTTGATTGGGCTGTTTGGCCACCTGATACCCTTAGTCGACAAGTAGTTTTTCCTGATGAGAATTATGCTAGAGAAGTGATGCAATTGTTTACTATCGGGCTTTGTGAATTAGCTATAGATGGGACTTGCCAAAAAGATGCGAACGGAGTGGATATACCAACTTATGACAATGTGGATATAGCAGAATTTTCTAAAATTTTTACAGGCTATACTTGGGCGAATCCATGGTGCGAATTTGGTTGTAGTAGTACGGATTGGACTGGAGATATTACCCAAAATATGGTGATGCTTAATAATTATCATGACCCCGGTTCAAAAACTTTACTAAACGGGCATATAGTTCAACCTAGAAATCCAGTAGATGGGGAAGCAGATATAGACGAAGCTTTGGACAATTTATTTAATCATCCAAATATTGGCCCATTCATCGGTAAATTATTAATTCAGCGGTTAGTTACTTCTAACCCTACATCAGCTTACGTGGCAAGAGTAGCTAAAGCCTTTAATGGGGAAAGTCATTATAGCAATCAAAGAGGAGATATGCAAGCAGTTATCAAAGCAATTTTGCTAGATGATGAAGCAAGAAACTGCGAATCTCAAAGCGACCCTAATTTTGGAATGCTGCGAGAACCATTTGTTCGTTATTTACAATTAGTCCATAGTTTTGATTTAAGTTCGCCAAGTGGCGTTTATCGCAATGTAATGAATACTATAACGGAGCAATTTGGGCAAAAGATTTTCACTTCTCCTAGTGTTTTTAACTTTTTTCAACAAGATTATCAGCCTATTGGCCCCATTGAAGAAGCCAATTTATATGCACCAGAATTTCAAATCACTAATTCCCAATCGATTGCAGGCTATATGAATGCCTTAAACAATTGGTTGTTCTATGGCAATGTAGTAGATGATTGGGGCTGGGGCTATGAAGGCTCATTAGATTATGAGAATGACCGTGCCGCATTGGATTTTTCTACGGAAGTGACTTTAGTAGATAATAATAAATTACCTGAATTATTAGATCGCCTAGATTTGATTTTAGCACATGGGCAACTATCCCAACGGACTAAAGATGTGGTTATGGCGGTGCTGAAAGAAATGCCGATAGAAGGTTATAATGAAGAAAATACTAATTTCCTAAGATTAAATCGTGTGCAAATGGCGGTTTATCTAATTATGGCTAGTCCTGAATATTTGATTAATAAGTAGTTGCGATGTTGCCGTGTTGCCTTGTTACTATGTTGGATTAACGTTTATTAGTCTATCATAACATCACAACATCACAACAAGGCAACACCGCAACACCGCAACAACAACAATAATATGCGCAAAAAAAATATTTCCCGACGACAATTCCTAGGACAAGCTAGTTGTGCCGCTATTGGTTCTACTGCCTTTTTATCTACTGCCTTAAATTTAGGCATGATAAATACGGCAGCAGCTCGACCACATATTTTATCCAATGGCAATGATTATAAAGCCATGGTTTGTATTTTACTTGCAGGTGGGGCGGATTCTTTTAATATGTTAGTACCAACTAGTTCTGCTGATTACACAGAATATGCCGCTGTCAGAGGAGATTTGGCTTTGCCTTATGATATGGGCAATCCAGCTCAAAATCAAATTTTAGACCTCAATGGAACAGATGTATTAGGGAAAACCTATGGCGTTCACCAAGGTATGGGGGCTATTAGAGATTTATATAATGAGGGTAATTTAGCGTTCCTTAGCAATATTGGTACCTTAGTAGAACCCATTGTAGATGTCGATGACCTTTATGGTAGCGGTAAGCAAATTCCACTAGGTTTATATTCTCATGCTGACCAAATCATGCAATGGCAGACTTCTGTTCCCCAAAATAGAACAGCGGTGGGCGTGGGTGGTCGAATGGCGGATATGCTCAAAGATATGTGTGGACTAGATGCGGTGTCGATGAATATTTCTTTGGATGGAAAAAATCGCTTTCAAGCAGGAAATTCAGTGATTGAGTTTTCTATTCCTAATAATGCCACACCCGATAATTTAGGGTTTGAAGCACCGCCAAGTTGGTGGCCGAGTCAAGGTTATTTAGCGCAGACTAGAAATCAAGCTGTCAATAATTTAGTAGAAGACGTTTATTCCAATATATTTCAGAATACTTATGGTTCATTGACTCGACAAACAGTGGAAAGTATTGAGCTATTTAGGTCTGCCTTGGCTAGAAAAACAGATATTCCTGTGAATTTTAGCGATGCTCGCTTATCTCAAGATTTACGGATGATGGCAGATGTAATTAGTGTCAATAAACATTTGGGCAATCAACGACAAATATTCTTTACTACCTTCGGTGGTTGGGATCATCATGATGAGGTATTGGACAATCAAGGTCGAATGTTACCGATTTTGAGTAATGCGATGAATGAATTTCAACAAGCTATGAACCATCTTGGTTTACAAAATGACGTTGTTACTTTTACTATTTCTGATTTTTCTAGAACCTTGACTTCCAATGGTAATGGTTCAGACCATGCTTGGGGAGGCAATTCTATGATTATGGGAGGGGGAATTGATGGCGGTAAAATTTATGGTAATTATCCAATTTTAAACCTCAACGAATCTCTAAATGTAGATGAAAGAGGGCGATTTATTCCAACGACTTCTGTAGATGAATTTTATGCAGAATTGGCTTTATGGTTTGGCGCATCTCCTAATGATTTGTCCTACATACTGCCCAATATTGGTAATTTTTATAGCTATTCGCCGAGTACGCCACCAATTGGGATGTTTCTTTAGGAATATTGAATAGGCTTGAATAAATTTTTATAAAATATAAACCAGTTACCAATAGTCTTACTTAAATAGTAAAAAACAGACAAACTGGTAACTGACAACTGGCAACTGTCTATGCATCGTTTTATCTTATTTATCCTACTTACCTTGATTACGCAGGAAGGCATTAGCCAATGTGATACTTTGCAAGGAGAAGTTAGATTGAGGTTTTTTCAAGACATCTTTGTCTATCAATGGGATAATCCATTCGTTGATTTGAATCATACCGATGCTTTTCCAAATAATCCTGATTATGTGCGGACGATTTATTCTTTGTCTACGCCCAGTAATTATGCGGATTATTACGGTGCTCAGATAAAGGGCTATATTCGTACCGATATTGGCGGGGAGGTTATTTTTAATGTAAATGCAGATGATACCGTTTCCTTCCGTTTAAGTACAGACAACACCATAGGTAATTTAGTAACGATAAATGCAGATACGAATCATCTTGCTGATTTGGATACCATTACATTAGCTGCTAATCAATATTATTATTTTGAATTAACGCATTTTGAAATAGGAGGAGCAGATTTTGCAAGCGTAGAATGGAAAGGCGATTTCTTAACGGGTGGAATTAGTACCCCAAACTGGATTACCGTTGGGGGCGATTATTTGTATAATGTATGTGAACCTATTTGTGAGGACAGAGGCACTGCTTGTAATGATGGTGACCCCAATACTCAAAATGACCAATGGGATGGAAATTGTAATTGTGTAGGCGACCCTGTGACGACTAATGCTTGTGTCGGAGAACGAGGATTGGTGCAAACTTATCTTTATTATAATCTTCCTGATGAAGGAATAGCGCCCGTTGATAGTGTCATTGATAATAATGTTCATCCCGATACTGTAGAAACCTTAGATAGATTATTTATTGAAACTTATTTTACCAATAATGGGGGGATTCCTAATTATGGAACTTATTTCCAGGGCTATGTCTCTGTACCCGTGACAGGTTATTATAGTTTTAATATTACGGGAAGTCACCAGAGTATATTCTATATCAGTTCGGATGATACACCTGCTAATAAAACGGCTAATGAAATATGGACTTATTGGTGGGCAGGCCCTTATGAACATGAGGTAGATTATGGTAATAACCCGCATGACCAAACAGCAGCGGATGTTTTTATGGAAGCAGGACGCTATTACTATGTAGAGTTGCGGCATAAAGGAGCAGATGATGCTTGGCAAAACTTTAACCTTTATTGGAAAACACCTTACCAAATACAAAATGAATGGAAGCGTATCCCTACCTTCTACTTTTTTGATTACACTTGTGAAGCGATGTGCATCAAAAGTGGGGTAGGTTGTAATGATAACGACCCTTATACCGCCAATGATCAATGGGACGGTAATTGTAACTGTACTGGAATACCCTGTACTTTGCCTGATTGTGATGACCCTACTACGTCTTATAATGCAGCCGAAGAATGCGAAACCACTAACCTTATAGATAACCGTGCCGATGATGCGTGGCTATCTTGTGCCCCATTGAGTGATGCGCCCAATACTGCTCGAAATGGCAATCATTGGATACAATACGATTTTGGTGGCGCTTATAATTTAGGAACGACTCAAGTATGGAATTATAATGTGACTGGAGCGACTGCTTCTGGTTTTCAACAGGTAGTGATTGATTATTCAACGGATGGCATTCATTGGCAAGAATTGGGGATTTATAATTGGAATTTAGCAACAGGCGCTACCGATTATGAAGGATTTGTTGGCCCTGATTTTACGAATATTACGGCTCGGTATGTTTTAATTAGTTCGATGGATGACCCGAATTCCTGTCGAGGGATTCACAAAATTGCTTTTAATGCGGTGAGTTGCCCTAATATTGCATTTACCAATCCTCAAATAGACCCTACTTTTCTAAACCAAAACGGAATAAATACCGTCAATGTAGGGGTTACGGGCGGAGAAGCGGCTATTAATTCAGTAGCTTTATTTTTAAATGATACTTGGATTGCGGCGGATAATACCGCACCTTATGATTTTGCTAATTTACCCGAATTACAAAATTTAGCTGATGGAGATTACCAATTAAGTGCGATGGTAACAGATGCGAATGGAACGGAATGTGAATTAGCAACCCAATTGCATGTAGTGGAATTAGCTACTATTCCATGTGAAGGAAATACTTTGAATTTAGACACTTCCACTGCTAATATTTATCGGACAGAATCGACTATCACTTCAACGAGCATTATTAATTCTCCTAATCCGATTCATTATATAGCTGCTGAATCTATAACTTTAATGGCGGGCTTTCATGCACAAGCAGGTAGTGATTTTACTGCCATGATAGCGGATTGTTCTGTGGCATCTATTAGGGAGTCATTGGCACAAACTAAAACAAGCAATCCATTCAAAGGAATACCTACAATAAAACTTTTTCCGAATCCAGTTGTGGATAATTTTACTTTAGAAATAAATGCCTTTCAAGCTGGAAAAGTGGATATTCGAGTATATGATGTGCTAGGTAAAGAAATAGGGATTTTAACTAGACAACAAAATATTAATAAAGGATTGTCTACTATCGCCTTACCTGCTGAATCTTTGACGACTGGTTTGTATTATTGCAAGATTCGCATTGGAGAAGCCGATTTTACTAAGTCTTTTGTTCGGGTGGATAGGTAACCGTAAGTAGCTTGGGCTTCTAGCCTGAGTAGTATTTTTTTTGCTAGAATCCGCTACTCGGACTAGAAGCCCAAGCTACTTTTGGCAAGGGATGCTATCTTTTTAATAAATTTGCTATCTTTGAAATCGTAATCCATAAAACCCTAATAAATTAAAACTTTGTCTGTAGCAAAAAAACTTAGACAAACCCTTCTTTTCTATGCTCTATTTTTGATAGCCTCATTTTTTTCAATAAAAATACAGGCGGAGACTTTTGTACTTCAAGAGTGGCAAACGACTTATAATTTATTGCCATTTACAGAAATTGCAGTAGATAAAACAGGCATAATTCCTACAGAAAATATTGCCAATCAATTATCAAAACTTTCTTTTCACAAATTAGGACAACAAGACTTTGACTTAGTAGCCAAGCAGTATTATTGGGGGAAATTTGAATTAGAAAATAACTTACCTGAGGGAGCTAAATATAAGGAGTGGATATTAGACATGTCTTATTCCTTGACGGAGTTTGACGTTTTTTTTCAAACACCTGAGGGTACTTACCAACATCAATTAAATGGCATTTTTCGACCGCATCAATTAAAAGATTTTGTCCCTAAATTAGAAGGAAGTTTTACCAAAATCATCTTACCTCCGAACCAAACCATTAGCGTTTTTTTTCGCGGCAAAAGCAGTCGTATAGCTATTCGACCCAATTTTAGAGTGCGCTTGCAGCATATCACTAGCTTCTATGAGGAATTGCAAACTGACCAAAGAAATCACGCTTTCTTCATTGGTTTTATTGTGATGATGTTGCTGTATAATGTTATCCTTTACTTTTTTGGTCGAGACAAAAGCTTTATTTTTTATTCTATTTATTTGTTGACCCTGATTATTTATTCTTCCTATAGTACAGGAGATTTAGCAGATTGGTTAGAACCTACCTTGTTTCCCAATCATCCAGAATATAGCTATTTGGGAAAATTGGTCATTTATTTAGGTTTAATGGCTTATATCGCCTTTATGCGGAGTTTTTTAAAATTAGACCAATTATTACCCAAATGGGATGTATTTTTTAACCGATTGTTTTGGATAGGACTGCCTTGGATAGTGGTAGATTTTATCGTTATTCTGCAATCTGGTTTTAGCTATGTGGATGCAGACCCTATAACTTTTGTCTATATCCTCTTATTCTTTTTTTCCAACTTAATTTTCATTTACCACCTTTCTAAAACGAAGGATAAAAAAGGATACTTTATCGTTGCTGGTATTATAGTTTGGTTTGGCGGGGCTATCCTAACGCTGATAAGTTGGCTACAATCACCTGCCTTTGCGCTCATCTATTTAAAAATCGGTTCTATTCTAGAGATTATTACTTTTTCTTTAGGGTTAGCTTATCGACAAAGAGAACATGTAAAAGCTAAACAACAAGCTTATTTCCAACTAGAGAAAAATAAAATCTTGCAGCAACAAGAACAAGCAGAAACACAACGATTAAAAGAACTGGATGAATTAAAGAGTAATTTATACACCAATATTACCCATGAATTTCGCACTCCGTTAACGGTTATTATGGGCGTGAATGATAACATAAGTGGGCATGAAGCCGAACGTAAGTTAATTCGCAGGAATAGTAAAAATTTATTACAACTGATTAACCAACTGCTTGATTTATCAAAGGTAGAATCGGCCAACTTAGAGCTTCATAAAATCAAAGGAGATATTATTAATTATATCCATTACCTAACGGAATCCTTTCAATCACTAGCCGCGGAGAAGGGTATTCAATTGGTGTTTTATTCAGAAGTAGATAGTCAAATAATGGATTATGATGAGATTAAAATTCAACATATTATCTATAACCTTTTGTCTAATGCCTTAAAATTTACAGGTGAAAAAGGAAAGGTGATTTTACATCTTCAAAAAATAATCGTAGCCAATCAACCCCATTTAAAAATAAAAATTATGGACACAGGGATTGGCATTCCTACTGACCTAATTCCTCATATTTTTGACCGATTTTATCAGGTGGATAATACGCTTACTCGAAGAGGAGAAGGTACTGGGATTGGCCTAGCCTTAGTGAAAGAATTGGTACAATTGATGGAAGGTTCGATTGAGGTACAAAGTAAGGAGGGAAAAGGAACGGAATTTATAATTAACCTACCCATAATTGATGAATTAGCGGAAACTAGTTTCGTTCCTCGTAATAAAATAGCGATGGATGAAATTTTAGTAGCAACAACTGACAAGAAAAATGTAGACTCATTACCTATTTTTAATCCCGAAACCGATTCAACTAAACCCATCTTATTGGTGGTCGAAGATAATAAAGATGTTACCAGCTATATTCAATCCATTTTACAAAACGATTATACGATTCATACTGCAGAAAATGGACAATTAGGCATTGATACTGCCATCGAAATTTTACCTGATATTATTATTAGTGATGTTATGATGCCACTAAAAAATGGCTATGAAGTTTGTGAAACCTTAAAAGAAGACGAACGCACCAGCCATATTCCCATTATTTTATTAACTGCAAAAGCAGGACAAACGGCTAAAATGGAAGGCTTGAAATACGGGGCAGATGCCTATTTAACGAAGCCTTTTGATAAGGAAGAATTAATGCTTCGTTTAGAAAAGTTAGTCTTGCTTAGAAAAAAACTGCATGCAAGGTTTGCGATTCCCTTAGTGATAACTTCTCCTACTCCTGCGGAGCAAAGAGAAACAGACTTTATCAAAAAAATAGAAGCTATTATTATCGACCAGCTGGACAATGCAGCTTTTAGTGTACCTCAATTAGCGGAAAGTTGTCAAATGAGTCAAACCCAAGCTTATCGGAAAATAAAAGCGATTACAAATAAAACGCCTTCCCAATTTATTCGCCTTATTCGTTTAAAAAAAGGCAAGACTTTACTAGAAAATAGTAACTTAACTATATCGGAAATTGCCTATGAAATTGGATTTACAGATCCTAATTATTTTTCTCGCACTTTCCAACAAGAATTTGGTGTTTCTCCAAGAGACTTTCGCAAGTAATTGATTAATCACTAAAGTGTTAGTAGGAATGAACCCTAAAATCATACTCATTTATGCTTGCTTGATAAGTTTATGTACGAGCCAAACTATTGTAAAAAGTTTTGCTCAAAGTAAGGAAACAGGCGCTCTTTTCACTCATCAATATAATGAAGAAATTGAAATGGGGGCAAATTATATCTTTGACTTAGTAGAAGATAGTACAGGTGTTTTATATGCGATTAATTATTTTGAAACAGGAATTCTACAATATGATGGAGAAAAATGGGAAGATATTGAATTACCAAGAAACACTTACTTTCAATTAGCACTTGGGCCTGAGCAAATTATCTATGTTGGGGCTACTAATGATTTTGGTTATTTGAAAGCAGATACTTTAGGTCAAAAAACGTTTATTTCTTTACGCACCAAAATATCAACCGACCTACTGAATTTTGGGAGTATTCGAGGTGTTCAAGTTATAGGAGCGTCTATTTATTTTAGTTCTGTAAGTCATTTATTTTGCTATAATTCGCTAACAGAAGAACTGAAAATAATGGAGGTAAATCCTGCTACTGAAGGACTATTTGTAATAGATTCTGTACTGCATTTATGGCAACAAAATATTGGTTTAGTAAAATTGATGTCGGATAGTTTTCAGGTAGTAGTCCCAACAAAAAAGAAAATAAAAATTGCACTTGACCTAGGACAAGGAAAATACATAGTCGCTGAGAATAAGTCAATTAATGAACTACAAGGAACAAGCCTGACCCTTTATGATGGAGCGCAGCAATTGCCATTTGCACCAGTAGCAGAAAAATTAATTAAGCAGACTATATTTCAATGCGGTTTAAGATTGTCTAATGGAAATATTGCTTTAGGGACTAAAAATAAAGGGGTTTATATCTTTTCGATTGAGGGACAATTATTGCATCATTTAACTAAGGAAAATGGACTATCTGGTAATTATGTACTTAGTTTATTTGAGAACAATCAGCAGCAGCTTTGGGTAGGACATTATGGTACAGGAATTTCTCAAATACAGTTAGGGAATCGAGTCACCCAGTTTCGAAAAGATGAAGTAGGTAATCCGCTTTATTTTTTACACGCCGCTAGATATAAAGATAAATTGCTGGTAGCGACCAATGGCAAAGAAGGACTATATTATTTAGATACGTTGAGTCAATCTTTAAAGATTTTTAATCCTAAAATTCAAAGTATTGCAATAAAGAATATATTAGTGGTTGGTTCAGACTTATTAACAATTATTGATGATTTTGTCATGCGGATTGATGAGCAAGCGATAGAATTGATTGATGATTTTAATAAAGGAGTTGATAGGGTGATACACCTTTCTTTACAGGATTCCAATCGAGTTTTTGTAGGAACTACCAAAGAACTTTTTTCGATTTATAAACACCGTGAAAAATGGGTATTTGAGCAATTTATTGATGCTTTTCCAAAGGGAATAGAAGTGAAGACTATAGTAGAATCTCAGCCAGGAACTCTTTGGATTGGAACGACCGCTGCTGGTGGTTGGCGTTTAGATTTTCCAACAATTGAGAGAAATATGGGAGGATTATCGACTCCAACCGTTAAACATTTTGGAGAAGAGGATGGTTTTTCAGGTTCTATTAGTACCCGACTACTTGGTGACAAAATAGTCTTTCAAAACGAATTTGACTGGATATATGATAGCCTTGCACAAAGTTTTACAAAAGATACTAGTTTTCAATACCCAATAGCTGTAGCGCATATTAGTTGGGCAATTTATGCTCAAAAAGAAACGAACCAATTTTATTGTTTTTTTAAATCAAAGCTAACGAATGAAATTAGTTTAGGGGTTTTTCGTGTTAACTCAAATGGCTTGTTTTTGTGGCACCCCATTCAGCATCCGCTTTTGAGTCAAGAAAGCTTAGGGGAGGTCGATAATCTGTTTATTGAGGAATCGGAAGTGCTTTGGTTGATTGGAGAGAGATTGACGAGGATTGATTTAAAACAGAAAGAAGTAGTATTTCCATTTCAAGCTCAAGTTCGCCAAGTGTATATCGGACAAGATAGTTTAGTTTATGGAGGAACAGGAAATTGGCAGCATAATCAATTACCTTATATAGCCAATGACTTAAATTTTCGATATGCGGCTAATAACTTCCCGATTGCTGGTAAAAATAAATATCAGTCCAAATTAGAACCGTATGATAGCAAATGGTCAAATTGGGGGAATAAAATTGACCGAAATTACACCAACTTGCGAGAAGGTAATTATCAGTTTTTAGTTCGAGCCAAAGCCCCTGCTGGTGCAATTAGCGAGACAGGCAAGTTAGTCTTTCAAATTTTACCACCTTGGTATCGCACTTGGTGGAGTTATTTAGCTTACACACTTCTAGGGATTTTATTAGGTAGTCTTTTTTATCAATGGATAAAGCGTCGATTAGCACAGCAAAATGCCCAACAATTAGCTTTGCAAGAAGCAACAAAGATAAAAGAATTAGACGAATTAAAAAATCGACTATACACGAATATTACGCACGAATTTAGAACTCCTTTGACGGTTATACTAGGAATGACGGAGCAGAAGGTGAATGAAAAAGGACGAACTTTGATTCGCCGAAATGGCAAACATTTGCTTCGTTTGGTGAATCAATTATTGGATTTATCTAAACTAGAATCAGGCAACCTTTCTTTAGATAAAAAGAAAGGAAATATTATCGCTTATTTAGAATATTTGACCGAATCTTTTCATTCTATTGCTAGAGAAAAAGCTATTTCACTCATTTTTTATCCAGCTACTCCCGAAATAATGATGGATTATGATGAAATAAAAATCCAACATATTATCTATAATTTGATTTCGAATGCGCTTAAATTTACGCAGGAAGGCGGAAAAATCCTATTGGTTGCTCAACAGGAAACGGAACAAAATGGCTTGAAATTAATTGTCAAAGATTCGGGTATTGGGATGGAGGCTGCAAAATTGCCCTATATTTTTGACCGTTTTTATCAAGTGGATGATTCCATTACCCGAAAAGGAGAAGGAACAGGAATCGGTTTGGCCTTAACTAAAGAGCTAGTGGAACTCATGAAAGGAAGTATTGAAGTAAAGAGTGAATTGGGTAAAGGAACGGAATTTTTAGTATGGTTACCAATAGAAAATGCTGTTGGCGTTCCAGTTGTGACAAAAAGTCAACCTTTGGCGAACGAGGCAAAGAATGAAGTTTCCGCGAATAATATTGTTCCTACTAAAGTACCTACAGCAGATACGCCTTTGGTCTTAATTATAGAAGACAATAAAGAGGTGATGGAATATATCCGAATGATTTTGCTTAACAACTATCAAATTGAAGAAGCTGAAAACGGACAAGCAGGCATCAATAAAGCGATTGAATTAATTCCAGATTTGATTATTAGTGATGTGATGATGCCCGAAAAAAATGGCTATGAAGTTTGTGCAACCTTAAAGCAGGATGAACGAACGAATCATATACCGATTGTTTTATTAACCGCTAAAGTAACTGCGGAAGCTCGAATAGCAGGATTTGAATATGGAGCGGATGCCTTTCTGACAAAGCCTTTTGCTAAAAAAGAATTATTAGTTCGGTTAGAAAAACTAATTGCCTTGCGAGCTATCTTACAAACTAAATATAGGGTAGCGGATAATAAAAATACTACTGAGAAATCAGTAGCAATTCTCAACTTAGCTTTTTTACAAAAACTAGAATCTTTTGTTATCAAAGAACTCGATAATACTGCATTTGGTGTAACCGAATTAGCAAAAAAAATAAGCTTAAGCCAAACTCAACTCTACCGAAAAATAAAAGCCTTAACGGGCAAAACCCCTTCTCAATTTATTCGTTCTATTCGCCTGAAAAAAGGCAAAAATTTGTTAGAAAATACTGATTTAAACATAGCTGAAATCGCCTATGAAGTAGGCTTTACCGACCCGAATTATTTTTCTCGCACTTTCCAACAAGAATTTGGTGTTTCTCCAAGAGACTTTCGCAAATAATTCATTTAGAGTTAATTAGCATTTATTATGCAGCGTAATGCATTATAAATGCTATTATTTTTTCCTTGCTTGATTAATAAATCTAGATTTTTGGAAGATTTGTCCAGAGGGTTTTTCCTTTTGGTGGGCATCTTTGTGGTATGCTAAACAAGCAATCTTAACCATCAAATAATTTTGTTCTTAAATGAAAACAATTAACATTTTCAATTTTTAATAAAAACCCTAAATTATGAAGTTACGAACTAAATTTTTTTGGCATCAAATTTTCTTTTTTGCAAGCCTTCTTTTATGCCAATCTGCGCTTGCCCAAAACGTAGGGATAGGTACAGATAACCCTGAAGAAAGCGCCATCCTTGAGTTAAGTGCCTCCGATAAAGGCCTACTCATTCCAAGATTGACTACGGCTGCACGGGTTACTTTAGCCAGTACAGCGGTCGAAGGTTTAATGGTTTATGATACCGATTTGAATGCTTTCTATTTTTTTAATGGCAGCATTTGGGCACCTATTGGGTCGTCTGGAGACAATTGGATTGGCAATGGCAATGATATGTATAATGCTAATAGTGGAAAGGTCGGAATTGGAATAAGTACCCCTAAATCAACCCTTCATGTTAATGGTGACTATTATGGTAGAGGTCATGTATGGTATCATGCTGCCGAAGGAGATGGTAATTCTGGTACGGCTTATATTCAAGCTAGAGACGACTCTGGTACTTCGGATATAGATATGTTATTTAGAACCCAAAAAGCTGGAAATATTGTAAATGTTATGAGGTTAAATACTGACGGAAATCTAATTAGCTCAGGAAGCGCTTATTTTGGTGGTTTTAATAACATTCAACATAATCTGGAATTAAAATTGCCAATCAATACTACGGCTACTGAAAATGGATTGATTCTGAATTCAAGCAACCGAAAATGGCGCATGACCGTAGGCGGAGATAAAACAGTAAATGGGGCATATCTTCAATTTTTATACAAAAATCATAATGCAAGCTCCTATACTCCTATCACTACTATGACGCATACAGGAAGGTTAGGAATTGGCGAAACCAATCCCTCTCATAAATTGCATGTAAAAGATAGCCGAGGGGTAGGGCAGCACGTAGCCTTGATTCAAAATTCCAATAAAGATGGGAGTGGATTAATGATTCAGATAGATGGGAATCATGGAATGTTGTTGCCTGTTAGTCCCGCAATTTTTCCTCCCAAATTTCCGACTCCTGCGGAAAGTATTATCCAGCCTGTTTTATTAAAATTAAAAGAGCGCATAATGGATGCTCCTGAAAATGGATTTGTGATTAAACCTCCTAATATTCAAGATTTACTAGATATATTGGACGAAACAGTAGATACAGAAGGGATTGGAAATATTGCGGATGACTTGAATTTAGACCAATTGCTTAGAGCTAGTCTATGTGATGGCACTCAACTATTGACAGAATCTGTGCAATTGCCCCCTTTGGATTTATCAGGTATAGATGCCTTATTACCTTCAAACCGAATTAATTTACCAACAATACCTGAATTTCAGGGGTTTACCATTGAATTACCGAATTTTCCTAATAATACTTTATTAACCTTTCCACTTCCTTCTGTCAGTTTTCAACAAGTCAGCTTTCCTTTAATTCCTTTTCAACCTGACGTTTCTGTTCCTTATGGTCTGAATGTCTCGGTTAGTAATAAAACAGTAACTGTTCCCAATTTAGACGATATTACTATTCCCAAATCTACGTTCGGTGTATTTAACACAGCAATCGGAGGAGTTAATACTGGTTTAAACTCCATAGAGACAGAAATTAATAATATGCTAAATGGAGTAAAAGGGATAAAAAATGAACTAGAAAAACTCGATATTGCTCAATTAGTAGAATCAGAATTGGGTTGTGCAGACTTACCAGACATGCAAGAAGTAGAGATTAAATTGCCAAAATTTGACATCACTAAAGTTACCGATGCTTTAGATAATAGAAACCATTTTGTCACTTTCGTAGATAAAGAAAAACGAGAATTGGGAGCAATTAAAGCACAACATCCTGCTGATTTTTTAATTGAACAAGTTAGCACGAGTAATTTACTGGAAATCGCTAGTATTATTCCAGGCATATTTTCTGTTGATGGAGGAATTGTAGAAAATGTGGTGGCTTTACTCGGTTTTGGCTATAGTTGGGTAGAAGGCTATAATTCAATAGGCGTCACCTATGAATCTGGTTTTGGGGATTATGCGGAATGGCTTCCACGGCAAGATGTAGGAGAGGTCATTAGTTATGGCGATGTAATTGGTATCAAAGCAGGAATGATTAGCAAGAATTTAGTAGGTGCAGAGCAAGTTATGGTGGTTTCTAAAGCGCCAATTATTATGGGAAATGCGCCAAATCCAGATAGTATTGCTTATGGCAATAATATTGCTTTCATAGGGCAAGTTCCTGTAAAAGTAATGGGTGCAGTTAATAGTGGAGATTATATTGTAGCAGACCTTGAATTAGCCGGTTTTGCGAAGGCCATTGCACCAAAAAGTATGGCTACCGAAGATTTCAAATATACCGTAGGTAGAAGTTGGGATACGAATGTGTCCACAGGTTTCAAGTTTGTGAATACTTTAGTAGGGATGCATAATAACGCCTGGGTTGCACCAATGCACAAAATGCAAATCAAAGTAAATTTACTAGAAGGACAGCAGGCTAAAAATAATCAGTTATTGTCTACAATAGTGAAGCGAATGGATAACCTTGAAAATCAATCTTCTAATCAATCTTTAATTGTCAATAATGAAAAATAAATATATAAAAGCCCTATTATTCTTATTTGTTTATACATTAAACGTACAGGCGCAAAAAGAAACTTTAGTCTCTTCAACTATCTTAAATGAATTTGAACAAACCAATCCGAATCTTCGACCAGGCATTTTTAAGGATGGTGAACGAATTTACATATCTGATGAAAGCAAAAAATTGTTAACTGATTCCCTTTACCGAGCTCAGATATATCCTGACATTTATAATTTTGAAGCTATACCTGATATGGTAGAGGAAGGGGAAACACTAAAAGTTTTATGGTATCTAGTCAATTTATTTGATGAAAATCAATTGTTGACTCTTCAATTAGTAAAAGATCTTTCGGATTCATCAATTAGTGCAAAGCATTATGTGAATGCCTTTCATACTTACATTTTTGCCGACCCTGAGATTATGTCTTTTGAAAAAGGACAAATGGCTTTAATTGAGCCAGAATTAATGAACCGAAAAGTTCAAATTGTTAATTTCTTAGGACGATATAGTAATAAAATGAAGGAGAAAAAAGCCCTCGAAAATGCTAATTAATTAAGGCTCTTTTTAGCAAATTTTGCTTTAAAAAATAATGAATACCCATCTCTAAAAGACTTGGAAGGTTAAATAAAATGGTCGTCTTCCATCAACATTTTTCTTTTCCAAGACTGATGGAAATGATTTATAAAAGGAATACTAAAATAAGCATTGCTAAAGAGCTATTAAAAAAAGTAAAATGAAAAAATATATAATTTTCTTGTTATGCTTCGGATGTTGCATAGTGGTAGAGGCGCAAATACATATTACCGACGGCGCAACTTTGACCATAAAATCAGGAGCAATTACTTTGAATAAAATTGACTTAGAAAATAATGGGACGTTTAATGCACAAGCTGGAACCCTGCTTTTTATAAGCGATAAAAATCAAAATATTAACGGAATCGGGAATAGCATTTTTAATGACATAACATTGAAAATGGGCGAAAACGATGTGTTACTAAACCAAAATATAGCAGTCAATGGTATCGTATTATTCGAATCTGGACAGTTTGATTTGAATGGGAAAGATGTAAATTTAGGGATAAATGGACTGATTAGTGGAGAGACGGATGCTACTTCTTTTATTGGTAGTACAGGTGGTGAAATCATCTTTACCCAGCCGCTTAACAACCCCAATCTCGTAAACCCTGCCAATTTAGGCTTGCAACTTTCTACCCTAGAAAACTTGGGAAATACGACGATTAAAAGAGGTCATCAAGCCCAACAAGTTGGCATGACTACAGGAATTAATAGGTATTTTGAAGTAATCCCTACAAATAATATTGGACTAAATGCTACCGTCAATTTCATGTATTTAGATAGTGAGTTAAACGGTATTGAAGAAACGGAACTCAATGCTTGGCAAGCGGAAGGAGCAGGCTGGTTAAAGCAGTCGGTATTAAATGTAAGTGAAACTACCAATGTCGTGGATATAAATCAATTATCGAGCTTAGGTAGACTTACTTTAGCAAAAGCAGCATATAGTCCATCCGTAACCTTTAAAGTCAAAATGGCAGGGCTTGTCGTACCAGCAGAAGGCGTTCATATTGCCGGTGCATTTCAATCAGAAGCAGGCTATCCAGAAGATTGGAATCCAGCAACTACTCAACTAACAGATGCGGATGCAGATGATATTTATGAAATAACTTTAACGCTAACGGGTGTAATCCCTGGTGAAAGTTATCGCTATAAATTTATCAATGGGAATGATTGGGCTGTTAGTGAAGGTGTTCCTCCTATTTGTGGAATGGAAGGGGATTTTGCAGGCATTTATGACCGTTTTATCACTATTCCAACCGATGGTACTTCAACTATAGTGCTTGCCCCTGTTTGTTTCGGTGGCTGTGATACCAATTGTGGTAATGATGTTGATTATTGTAGCCCATCTGCTCCTGTTTACAGCGTAGAAAATAACCCAGAATTTATAACAGCAACAACTCATCAGGCAAATACGATAGAGTCGACAGGCACAGTAGCTAGTAATTCGACCGTAACTTTTCGAGCTGCTAATACTATCACTTTAAAATCGGGCTTTCATGCCCAAGCTAATAGTGATTTCCATGCGTTGATTGGGGATTGTACGACTACTCGATTGACTGCTGATTCAGTTGTGACAACGACAACAAAGGTGCAATTATCCAATGAAATTGCGTCTATAACAGAAACGGTGAAGTTATCTCAAAATGTACCCAATCCATTTACGGGAAATACGGAAATCAATTATTATTTACCTCCTTCCACTAATCAAGCAAGCCTTTATTTAGTTGATTTGATGGGGCGAAGCGTTAATGATTTTCTGCTAAAAGAAACAGGTGCAGGACGTATTATTATAGAAGGGAATACCCTACAGCCAGGCGTTTATTTTTATACCATGGTGGTCAATGGTAAACGGACAGTTGTTAAAAAAATGATGTTGATTAAGTAATTCGAGTTGCAGGTTGTAGACGCAAAAGAAAATTTAATTAATTCCCTAGATTTCAAGTAAAATCGTCTACAACCCGCAACTTAGGCTGACCGAGAACTCCTGATTTGCAAAATCTAGCAGATAATTTTCTGATAGACAAACTTTACTTGATGGTCTTTTTGTAATAAAAACTAAATAATTATTCCTAACTTTAGATCAATTAAAATAGTTAATAGACAAAAAACTCCATCATGAAAAATATCAACCGAAGAGACTGGTTAAAATTATCTGGCCTAACAGGCGCTGCATCTGTAATAGGTAATCCGCTTAATTTATCTGCGAGCAATTTTGTATCAATTAAAGGAACTGCCGAACAACCGATAAGATTAAGTTCCAACGAAAATCCTTATGGGCCTTCTCCAAAAGTAAGGCAAGCGATGACCAATGCGTATGATGACGTTTGTCGCTATCCTTATGGTTGGTATAAAGAATTGGTGGAAATGTTGGCGAAGAAACATGGCGTACATGCAGACAATATTATGCTCACAGCTGGTTCTACCGAAGGCCTAAAAATGGCGGGTATTACTTATGGTGGCGAAGGCTCAAACATAGTAACAGCAGACCCTGTTTTTATGGCAATTTCTAGATATGCCGAACATTTTGGTACTTATGCTCATCGAGTGCCAGTCAATAAAAACATGGGGCACGATTTAGAAAGAATGGAACAACGTATTACCCAATCAACTAGATTGGTTTATGTTTGTAATCCCAATAATCCAACGAGTGCACTAGAACCTGCTAAAGAACTAGAAGCCTTTTGTTCGGCAGTTTCCAATCGAACGGTCGTATTTGCCGATGAAGCCTACTTTGATTATATCGAAGCCCCCAATTATCCTTCGATGATTGAACTGGTCAAAAAAGGAATGAATGTTATTGTGGCTCGGACGTTTTCTAAAGTCTATGGTTTGGCGGGTATCCGAATTGGATATTTAATTGCCCGTCCTGATATTATTAATCGTATCGGAAAATCAGTTATGGCTGGACCAAATATATTAGCAGTTGCCGCCGCCAAGGCAGCTTTACAAGACGATGAATTCTACCAATTTTCTTTAGCAAAGAACGCCATTGGTAAAAAAATGGCGATGGATACGTTAGATGGTTTAGGATTGGAATATGTCCCTTCAGCTTGTAATTTTTTGTTCTTTAAAACGGGCAGACCGATTACAGAAGTGTATGCGGATTATATCAAGGAAGGGATTAAAGTAGGTCGCCCATTTCCACCGATGTTGGATTGGTGCCGAATAAGTATGGGAACGGTGGAACAAGTAGAGCAATTTTGTACGGCTACTAAAAAGGTTTTTGGGTAATAAGGCTTATTGGATTGTTGACTAACAAAAAAGATAAGGGCAGGATTTTTATTTAGGAGCTAGTGACCAAGCAGGTCTCAATTATACGAGAATGGAAGTAGTTGATTCCTTTTATCAAGAATTGGTTTTTTAATGAAAAAAGGAATCATTATTTGTTTTGTTAACCAAAAAGTTTAACTTTGTGGTTAAGATGAAAGAAGATAAAGAACAATTGATATTAGATACCGCCCGAAAACACTTTATTTCTAAAGGGTTTTCAGGAACTAGAATGCAAGAGATAGCAAATGAGGCAGGCATTAATAAAGCATTATTGCATTATTATTTTAGGTCTAAGGACAAACTTTATAAAGAAGTTATAAGTCAAACTTTAGGTAAGTTTATTCCTGAAATGGCAGCGGCTTTATCTAGTTCGGGAACATTTTTCGAACGGACAGAAATCTTAGTGAATACTTATATCGAGACGATTACGAAAAATCCTGAGTTACCTTTATTTATTATGTCCGAATTGACGCAGAATAAAGCAGGATTTGTGGCAGAGATGCAGAAACATGCTTCCTTCTTTCCAGCTATCTTTTCTTTTATTCAGCAAATGGTAACAGAAATGAAAGCTGGAAAAATTAGAAAGATAGACCCAATGCAATTAATGATTAGTATTTTGGGGATGACTATTTTTCCATTTATGGCAAAACCAGTAATTTGTAAAGTCTTTGGAAAAAATGAAGTGCAATTTGATGAGATGATGTTCGAGCGAAAAGCTTTTATTGTAGATTTTATTAAAAATGCACTAAAAAAGAATTAATTTTTTTTGCCGTTAATTTAACCAATTAGTTAAAACTTTTGGTTAATAAAAAATATTAACTTATAAAACATATAGACTACTATACATTTTTAGAAGTCAGAAGCCTGACCTCTTTTGTATTAAAACATAAAACCCTATTGTGTAAAACTTTGAAAATAAGGAGTATGCTTAAAATTAGAAATACTATTTACCCCATTTTTTTCCTGTTTTTTTTAAGCCTAAATAGTTATGGACAACCACTAAGTCAGGTAACTATTGAAGCATGTTATGATTGGGTGACTAATAATTATCCCCTAATTAAACAATTGGATATTATTGAAAGGACAAAAGCCTATAATTTATCTAATGCAGCCAAAGCGACTTTGCCCCAAATTAATATTAATGGTCAAGCTTCTTATCAATCGGAGGTAACGAAATTCCCAGCAAGTATTCCTGGGGTGGAAATTGCTACTTTGGATAAAGACCAGTACAAAATTTATGGAGATGTATTTGTGCCATTGACAAATAGGCCAGCTATCAAAACAAAAAAGCAGCTAATTGAAGCAAATTCGAAGATAGCTCAACAGCAAATTGAAATTGATTTATACCAGCTAAAAGATAGAGTCAATCAACTATATTTTGGGATTCTTTTAATGGAAAATAAATTGAAACAAATAGGTATTCTCCAAAAAAATCTTGCTGCAGCTTTAGAGCAAACACAGGCAGCAGTCGTTAATGGTTTGGCAATTGAAAGTAATGAACAATTATTGCAGGCAGAGTTAATTAAATCGAATCAAAAAACGGAAGAACTTTTGGCGAATAAACGAGCTTTTATCAGTATGTTAGCAATGCTTACGAAGCAAGAGATTACTGAAAGTACCAACTTTATTGAACCCGTTGCTGTGAGTGCTTTTGACCAAATTAAGCGACGAGAACTTCAACTTTTTGATAGTAGATACCAAAGTGTAAGTCTGCAAGAGGAGCAAATTAAAAATAGCTTTATTCCAACTATTGGTCTTTTTGCCCAAGGCGGCTTAGGTCGCCCTGCGCTTAATTTTTTGAGCAACGATTTTAAATTATACTATATCGCTGGTTTAAAAATTAATTGGAATTTATCCAATTATTATACGTCCGATAATAATCAACAAATCTTACAATTATCCAAAGAAAAAATTAATACCCAAAAAGAGATTTTCTTACTTAATACCAACCTCACCATGACCCAACAATCCAATGAGGTGGTGAAGTATCAAAAATTAATTGCAACGGATAATGACCTTATTTCGCTTCGCAGAAAGATAAAAGAAACAGCAGCAACCCAACTTACAAATGGACTTATTTCTGCTTTAGATTATATCAATTATGTGAATGCGGAGGATGAGGCGAATCAGGATTTAATCTTGCACCAAACGCAATTATTATTGGCTCAATATAATTTGAAAGTTACTTCGGGTAATTGAGTAGCCGAACCAATGTTATTACCATTCTGAGAGAGAGAATGTTGATTAAGCATAGGATATTGTTGCGAGTTGCGAGTTACGGGTTGAACAAGGAATCTTATTTAATATTCGATAAATTGATTTCAAAACTCAACTTTAGACATAAACTCCATAAAATTAACTCGCAACCAGCAACCAGCAACCGACAATTGACTTAGTAATTAATTTCAGCATAGCGGGAAAAATTACTTTGATGCTTTGCTTTATAAAAAATAAAAATCATGAAAAAAAAATTAAGAAATTTAGCAATAGATAAACGACCAATGTTTTTTACTAAAAGCTTAAAAGCTATCTATTATACTTTAATTATTTTAGTGTTTACTGCCTGCGTAAAGGAAGAGGCGACCTACGATGCATCTGGGAGTTTTGAAGCAATTGAACGAATTATTAGTGCAGAAGCTACAGGTAAAATCCAACGTTTTGATATAGAAGAAGGAGAAGTATTAGCAGCGAATAAAGTAATTGGACAAATTGATGTGAGTCTTTTAAAATTACAATCTGAGCAAGTCGAAGCAAGTGTGCAATCAATCAATGAAAAAACGAATAATGCAACTCCACAAATTAAAATTTTACAAGCACAATTAATTAGTCACGAGCGACAAGTAGCTTCTTTAAACCAACAACTAATCGTTTTGGATAAAGAGGTAAAACGCTTTCAAAATTTGGTAGCTGCTAAAGCTGCTCCGCAAAAAAAATTGGACGATTTATTGGGGCAACAGTCAGTTTTACAAAAGCAATTAGCTGCTTTACAAACACAGGGGGAAGTGATTGAAGCACAAATTAATTCAACGAAAAGTACGGTCAATACTCAAAACCGTGCTATACTTAGTGAGGTTGCACCTACCAAAAAAAGGCTAGACTTGTTGGCAAAACAAATTAATGATGGAATAATTATCAATGAATATCCTGGGACCGTATTAGCCAAATATGCCTATGATGGGGAGTTTGCAAGCCTTGGAAAACCGCTCTATAAAATAGCTGATTTATCGGTCATTACTTTAAGAGTTTACCTGACGGGCAATCAATTGGCACAAGTGAAATTAAATGATAAAGTGATTGTTTCAACGGATGATGGGAAGGGCGGATTTAAGGAGACGGAAGGTACGATTAGTTGGATAAGCAGCAAAGCAGAATTTACGCCTAAGACGATTCAAACCAAAGACGAAAGAGCTAATTTAGTCTATGCCACCAAGGTTAAAGTAGCGAATGATGGAACGTATAAAATAGGCATGTATGGAGAAATAAAATTTAAGACCAATGAATGATGTCATCGTGGAAAATCTAAGTAAATATTTTGGTAAACCTCCATTGACTGCATTGGATAATATTTCTTTTGAAGTAGGCAAAGGAGAATTATTTGGATTGATAGGACCAGATGGTGCAGGAAAAACAACGCTATTCCGAATATTGACTACTTTATTACTACCCAATAGCGGAAAGGCAATAGTGAATGGTTCTGATATTGTAAAAGATTATAAGGCAATCAGAAAAAAAGTAGGCTATATGCCTGGTAAATTTTCTTTATACCAAGACTTATCGGTAGAAGAAAACCTCCATTTTTTTGCGACTATTTTTGATACGACGATTGCGGCAAACTATAAACTAATCGAAGATATTTACAAACATATTGAGCCATTTAAAAAAAGACGAGCAGGGGCACTTTCTGGTGGAATGAAGCAAAAATTAGCTTTGTGTTGTGCTTTAATTCATCGCCCAGAAGTCTTGTTTTTGGATGAACCAACCACGGGCGTAGATTCTGTTTCTAGAAAAGAATTTTGGGAGATGCTCAAACGGTTAAAACAAGAAGGCATCACTATTTTAGTATCGACCCCTTATATGGATGAAGCTAATTTATGTGAAAGAATTGCCCTTATTCAGGATGGGGAAATAATGTCTATAGATACGCCTCAAAATATTACCGCTACTTATCCTTATAGCCTTTTTGCCATAAAATCGACCAATATGAGCCAACTTTTAACGGATTTAAGGCAGTATGACCCGATAAATAGTGTTTTTTCTTTTGGGGAATATCATCATATCAGCTTCAAAGATGAAAAAAATGATACAGATACTACACTTGCCTATCTGCAAAATTTAGGGCATACTGCCTTGGAATGCCATCCGATTAGCGCCAATATTGAAGATTGTTTTATTCATCAAATGTCTACAAAATGAGCAACACAAATATAGTCATAGCCACTAAAAAGTTGACTAAGCAATTTGGTGATTTTACAGCGGTAGATGCGATTACCTTTGAGGTGTATCAGGGAGAAATATTTGGTTTTTTAGGCGCCAATGGTGCTGGAAAAACAACGGCTATGAGGATGCTTTGCGGTTTGTCTAAACCAACTTCAGGAGAAGCTACGATTGCAGGTTTTGATATTTATAAAGAGACAGAGCGAATAAAAACCAAGATTGGTTATATGAGCCAAAAATTCTCGTTGTATGAAGACTTAACGATTATTGAGAATATTAATTTTTTTGGTGGTATTTATGGTTTACCTAAAGCTGCTTTGAAAACTCGAACCGAACAATTAATTCATCGATTAGGACTAGAAGCAGAGGCGAATAAATTAGTTGGCGATTTGCCTTTAGGCTGGAAACAGAAATTGGCATTCTCGGTTGCTATCCTGCATGAACCTTCTATAGTGTTTTTAGATGAACCAACAGGTGGCGTAGACCCTATTACCAGAAGACAATTTTGGGATTTAATTTACCAAGCTGCCGAAAGTGGCATTACTATTTTTGTCACCACCCATTATATGGATGAAGCGGAATACTGTAATAGAGTGTCCATGATGGTAGATGGCGTTATTGCCGCATTGGATACACCGACGAACCTAAAAAAACAATTTAATGCCCAAACAATGGATGAAGTATTTCATGAACTAGCTAGAGGAGCTAAACGAAAATCGGATTAATTATGAAGCAATTTTATTCCTTTGTCCGCAAAGAATTTTACCACGTATTTCGAGATAATAAAACGCTATTGATGCTTTTTGGATTACCTATTACTCAAATTGTATTATTTGGGTTTGCTCTATCCAATGAAATCAAGAATTCAAATATTGTTATTTGTGATTACGCCAATGACCAAGCTTCTCACGAAATTATTGATAGAATTGCTGTTTCAAGAAATTTTGACATCAAAAAAATGATTTTGAGCGAAGACGAAATTGAAGCAACTTTTAAAGAAGGGGATGTAAAATTGGTGCTTGTTTTTCCCAATAATTTGAATCAAACCCTTATCCATTCCAAAACTGCTCAAATTCAAATTATTGCAGATGCTACTGACCCCAATACTGCTTCTACCCTGACTGCTTATATTCAAGCTATTCTAAATAGTTATCAGGCGGATATGGGAGGAGCGAACAAACCAGCGGTTCAAATAATTCCAGAAATACGCATGTTGTATAACCCAGAACTAAAAGGCGCTACCAATTTTGTCCCCGGCGTAATGGCACTCGTACTTTTTTTGATTTGTGTATTAATGACGTCCGTTTCTATCGTAAAAGAGAAAGAAACAGGAACAATGGAAATCCTCTTGGTTTCTCCTATGAATCCACTAACCATTATTATCGCAAAGGCTACTCCTTATTTTGTTTTATCCTTAATTAATCTAACGGTCATCTTGTTGATGAGTATTTTTCTATTGGATATGCCCTTGAATGGCAGCCTAGCCTTACTTTATTTAGTGAGCAGTATTTTCATTCTCTGTGCTTTGGCGGCAGGACTGTTAATTTCAAATAGTACTGATTCTCAACAAGCTGCCATGCTTATTTCTTTAATGGGGATGTTATTACCAATTATGTTATTTACAGGCTTTCTTTTTCCATTAGAAAATATGCCCATGCCTTTGCAGATATTCGCCAATATCGTTCCTTCTAAATGGTATTATATTATTGTAAAATCTATTATGATTAAAGGTTTGGGGATTATGCCTATTTTGAAAGAAACTTTAATACTCACGGGCATGACGCTTTTTTTATTGTTGGTAAGTCTCAAAAAATTTAAAATTCGATTGGCATGAGGGTACTTAAGTATTTATTAGTCAAAGAGTTCAAACAAATATTTCGGAATAAAGCATTATTGCCTGTAATATTTGTGATGCCTGTTATTCAATTATTGATAATGCCATTGGCGGCAGATTATGAGATTAAGAATATCAATATTTCTGTAGTTGACCATGATAGGTCTCCTTATTCAAGAGCACTTATTTCTAAAATTACGGCTTCTGGTTATTTCAAATTAGCCGATTATAGCAATTCATTTAAGGAAGCATTTACACAAATAGAAAGAGACCAGTCTGATTTAATTTTAGAAATTCCACGAGGTTTTGAAAGCAATTTGACCAGAGAAGGAAGGCAAAAACTTTTCATTGCTGTTAATGCTATCAATGGTACTAAAGCCGGTTTAGGAGGAAATTATTTAAGTGCTATTATTGCTTCCTTTAATAAAGATATAATTACACTTTATCAAACAGGAAAGCCCATTAAACAGCCTAGTATTCAAGCTACCGTGATCAACTGGTTCAATCCGTATCTAAACTATCAGTTTTTTATGGTGCCTGCTATTTTAGTGATTTTGGTTACTATGGTTGGTGCTTATATGTGCGCATTAAATATTGTAAAAGAAAAAGAGGTGGGAACTATAGAACAAATCAATGTAACGCCGATTAAAAAACATCACTATATTTTAGGGAAGCTCATTCCTTTTTGGATTATTGGTATGGTGGTCTTTACCATTGGATTTTTTGGCATTTCTTGGTTGGTTTATGGCATTATCCCTTTAGGCAGTTTGGCATTGCTTTATAGTTATTTGGCGCTTTACTTAGTGGCATTATTAGGCTTTGGCTTACTTTTATCAACTTATGCCGAAACCCAGCAACAAGCGATGTCGCTTGCTTTCTTTTTTATGTTGATTTTCATTCTAATGAGCGGTTTATTTACCCCTATTGAATCTATGCCAGCATGGGCAAAAGTGATTGCTGCCTTCAATCCTGTTACATATTTCGTCGAAGTTATGCGGATGGTTGTGTTAAAAGGAAGTGGTTTAGTCAATATCCAATATCACTTTTTAGTAATGGGACTTTTTGCTATTGTTTTTAATACTTGGGCTATTTTGAGTTATCAGAAGACTTCTTAGGCACAACTCACATTGCATTAACAATGTCGTAAGCTTTTTAATTCACCTACAATTTTCACCGTAGAACCCCAAAATTAACCTTTAAAAAACCATGACTTTTCAATAAGTATAGTACTTTTGGTGAAATGCCAAAAAACAAACTATCCATATTAGCCCTACTGTTTATTTTCGCCGTGTACGCCTTTGCCTTTAGTCGTTTTCAAATGTGGGAAACAGGCACTAGGGGAGGCAACCCGCTAGGTTATTATACCTATTTACCTGCCACTTTCCTTTACCAAGATTTAGAGCGTTTAGAAAAAACAAATGAAGCAAGAGGCAAATACCTACCAAGAAAGTTTAGTGAAAATTTCTACGAAGAACAGTTTATTACTAATAGAACAGAAAATGGAAATCAAGTTATTAAATATACTTGCGGTATAGCGATTACCGTTGCTCCTTTTTTTGGAATTGCTCATTTCCTTGCGCCCTATTTAGGGTATCCAACAGATGGATTTTCTCTGATTTATATATTTTTCCAATATTTGGCTGGCTTTTTTTATGCCTTGTGGGGGCTTTGGTTAGTTCGATTAATTTTATTAAAATGGTTTGATGATAGCGCAATTTCACTCTCTTTATTAGCCATTGCTTTAGGTACAAATCTATACTTTTTTGTGGTTTACCATGCCGCTATGGCACATGCCGCTTTGTTCTTTTTGCATGCAATGGTTCTTTATCAAACGATACAATTATATGAAAAACCACGCTGGAAAAATGCGATAGTTTTAGGTATTGCTCTGGGTTTGATTATTTTGATTCGACCTGTTGAATTGATTATTCTATTAATCCCTTTACTGTGGGGATTGTCCTCCGTCCATAAGACTGCAATAAAAGAAAGGATTACCTTTTTGAAAGCACATAAATCCAAAATAGGGCTAGTGGTGCTATTTACCTTTCTAATGGCTATTCCACAGTTTTTGTATTGGTATAAATTAACAGGTAATTTTATTCATTATAGCTACGGAGATGAAGGATTTGATTTTAGTAACCCTAAAATTATTAAAGGGCTGTTTGGTTATGGAAATGGTTGGTTGGCTTATACGCCCATGATGTATTTTGCGCTGATTGGTTTGTTTTTTCTGCGCCGAAAAGCTATTGCCTTATTGCCTTTTCTACTCTTTTTAAGCATTCATATTTATATCACTTATAGTTGGTGGTGCTGGTATTATATCAATGGATTGGGTTCTCGGCCAATGATAGAAACTTATGCTTTGTTAAGTATTCCATTGACTGCTTATTGGTTATTTATCAAAAAAAGAAAATGGTTGTATTATGGTAGTATTGGACTCGCTTTATTTTTTACTTATTTAAATGTATTTCAGACTTGGCAATTCTATAAAGGCATGCTGCGTTCAGAAGCGAGTCGATTGGAATTTTACATTTCTACTATTGGAAAAACGCAGCTCAATTATGAAGATTTAATTTTATTTGATTGCGGAGAATGGCAGCCTGATAGTAGCCAATTAAGGTTAAAAAAGCGGCTATATTTTAATGATTTTGAACAAATTGATTCTTTAATTAGTGTAAATTCACCCATTCCTCATGATGGCAAAGCTCATAAGATGGGGACGCCTCGAAAAGTGATTTTAGTTAAAAAAACAGCCAAGGAATTAGGCTTAAAAAAGGGAGATTATATTAAAGTGAATGCTTGGGCAATGAAAGGCGCAGGAGGGGCTAGGATGTATAGTTCTTCTTTAGTCTCTATTCGATTTGAAAAACCGAATAGAAAAGGACTAAAGACAAGAAGAATGAAGATGGACAATAAAATTGCGAATCCAACCCATTCCTTTTGGGGAAAATATGAAGGGAAAGTATGGGCAGAAATCCCTTTTTATGTGCATGTACCTCGCTTGCCCGAAGATGCCGTATTAGAAGTTTTTATTCAATATGGTTCTAAAATGGATATTTATTTGGATGATTTGTCGGTGGAAATTTGGGAGGAGAAATGATGTTAGCAGTGATAAGGCCATGAGAATTATGAGGTAATGAGGCTTCCTTCCTCATTACCTCATAATTCTCATCACCTCATTCCCTCACACTTACAAATGCAAGCCACACTCCGTCTTAGGACTATTATTCCAACGTCCTGCTCGACCTTTTCCAGGCACGGTACAGTGTTTACAGCCGATAGAGGAATAATCCTTAGCCACTAAAGGATGAAAGGGTAAATAATTTTTCTTGATATAGGCTTTTCTTTCTTCCTCTGTTACATCTAGTAAGGGGTAAAATTTCAGAATGCTATTGCGCTGTTCAAAAATATTTAAAGTCGCTCGGTGATCACTTTGCCATTCCATTAAACCAGATACCCAAACGGTGAAACGTTCTTTAATCAAATCCAATGGCTTTACTTTATTGATAGAACAACAGAAATCTGGATTCTTCGTCCAGGTTTTATCCTTTTGCGTAAAATTATGTTCGTAAGCATCTGCTGTGACAGATTCTACTTGCAACCCATATAATTCTGTTAAAACCTCTTTATAATTCAAGGTTTCCGTAAAGTGATAGCCTGTATCAATAAAATAGATTTTTTGCGCCTTATTTACTTGTGCAAATGCGTGTAATAAAAAAGCAGAAGTAGCAGCAAAGGAACTAGTCAACATCACTTCATTTACATCAAAGTCTTTATACAATTGAGCAATACGCTGACTAACCGTTAAGTCTTTATATTTAGCATTTAATTGAGTAATTTCTTCCGTGGTCAAAACCCTCTTTTTTACTGCTGTTGGAAACATATATTTACGCTATTTTGTGAAGGAAAAGGACTTTAAGAACAAAACAATTTTCCTAAAAGTTCAATGAAAAACTAATACAAAACTACGAAAAAAAAAGAACGGATGTTAATATTTTAATTTTGTTTTTAAATCATTGATTATTAGGTATTTATGTTTATTTTTTACATGAAAAAAGCAACATATTTATGTGCTTTTTAGCGTTTGTTTTTCCATTTATTGCTGTTTTTAGAAAGACTGAAATAAGAATATTTAAGCGCTAAAAAGTTGTATTTATTGGGGCTTATGGATAAGGTATAATGCACAAGTTTCAAGGACTGAAAAATTACCTAATTTAGGGTGCTTGAAAGTAGAAGAAAGGGACATGCCAATCTTTTTCATGACCGAAATGGAAGGGGTATTTACAAGGGGTGCAACCGAATAAATCGTATCAATTTTAAGGTTATTAAAAGCATAATCTAAACAAGTTTTTGCGCCTTCTGTCGCATAGCCTTTTCCCCAAGCAGTTTGCTTTAAACGCCAGCCAATATCTACACATGGCGTAAATTCAGCCTCATAGTCTTGATACATTAAGCCAATAAATCCGATGAATTCTTGGGTGGCTAAAATCTCTGCGGCAAAGTAACAATATTGTGTTTTTGCAAATTGTGCTTGCATTCTTTTGATATATGCTAAAGTGGCTGCTTCATCAGGCATGGAAGGGAAATATTGCATGACTTTGGGGTCTTTATTTAAGGCAGTCATCGCTTTTAGGTCGCTATCTTTCCAGTTTCTTAGACCTAGGCGTTCTGTTTGAATTGTGTAGTGCATTTGCTTAATTTTTATGGAAGAAGTATGCAAAGATGTGGCCTTTTCTACTGTTAAGTAAAATGGACATTCCGTAAAATCAATTATAAGACCCTAAAAACTAACTGCCCATCTATAAAATGAATAAGCTGCTGCTGACTATCCTGAACAATAAGCAATTCAAAATCAGCACTAAAAGCTTCATCATTTAAAGGAAACCAACCTTTTTTATTTTTGTCAATAATAATAAATAAGCCTCGTTCTTCCCCGACTGCACAAAATTTATCAAAACTGCCA
>JAFMDF010000501.1 GCA_017857395.1 Bacteroidota bacterium
TATCTAGGTTTTGCTTTGGCCATATTGGGTTTATTATTTTCCATTTTTGTAGTAAAAGATACTCACCACCATGTCCAATTAGAAACAAAAAGTACTCAACAGCAAGTGCAAACCAAAAATATCTTTTGGCATACCACCTTCCAACATCCCAACCTAAGTGCCACGACCCAAGCAGGATTGATTAATAACCTCAATGATGGCATGATATGGGGCTTATTGCCCATTCTGTTATTCCAACAGCAATTTGATAAAGAAACGATTGGAATTATTGCAGCGGTTTATCCTGCCGTTTGGGGCATCGGGCAATTATTTACGGGTAGCATGGCAGATAGGTATTCCAATAAAAAAATCCTTTTTTGGGGCATGCTTTTACAAGGCATTGCCATTTTAGCCTTGAATTATGTTATTGACTTTGCCGCTTACATTGCGCTTTGTGCTGTTCTAGGACTGGGCACAGCTTTGGTATATCCTACTTTTTTAGTAGTCATTGCTAATAATACCACACCTTTGCAACGCCCTGAAACGATTGGTGTATTTCGCCTTTGGCGAGATATGGGGTATGCTATTGGGGCATTGCTTTCTGGGATAATTGCAGATTTATTTGGAGTTAGTTATGCTATTTTGGTTATTGGAGGGGTGACTGTCTTTTCTGCTTTGGTGGTGCAGGGGCGGATGAGAGAATAGAGTTATTCTATCCTCAATTATTTATCAAAATACTATGTAACGCGTAATAGCACATCAAGCAGAAGCTAAAAGTCAATAAATTCATCAGCTATTTTATTGGGATTAAAGAAAAAAATGTAATTTTATATGAATTATCATAAATATGTTAATATTATTGAATGATTTTATAGGTTTCAGTTATACAAAATTGTGATAGAGTAAGCCGTCTATAAAATTATGGATGATTTTTAAAGCTAAAAGGCCTCCTAATGGAAGAAGAAAATCAAGACAAATCCTGCAAAACACCTCGCTGGCGATTGCTAAAAAGAGAATTGAATAATTTAAGTCAAGCGGACTTTAAAGATAAAATAGGACAATCTGATATTATCATTGTTGATGTTCGAACATCAAAGGAATTTGAAATATCCCATATCAAGGATGCTATTCACCTTGATTATTTTGCAGAAGACTTTTGGGATGAAGTCGAACAACTAGATAAAGCTAAAGATATTTTGGTTTATTGTCGAACGGGTAGGCGCAGTATTCGGGCTTGTACTTTGATGAAAAATGGCGGCTTTGCCGTTGATAAAGTTTTTAATTTAGAAGGTGGCTTTGTGGAATGGGTGGCTAATTATCCAGATGCGGTGACTTTGGGATAAGAGAAGAAATTAGCGGTAGTCTGGCTAAAATATATCTACGTTTAAGACCCGACATTGCCCATCGCAATTCCCTTGTTTGATTTTGCGCCATTTTCGTACCGTCTGATATGGTTTCTACTTCTAGCATAGTTTTTAAGTTGTTAGTAGCTCATATCTTTACAAAAGAGTAAAGATATGAGCTACTTAGCCGTATACCAAATAGGAGAAGACCAAGCCCGTTCCTGTATCGTCGCAGGCACATCCGTAGGCGGCGCAACCCCCAAAGTCTTGGCATCATAAGTCGTCCATCTAGGCGTTGGAATTTCCAACACCCGTAAATAATAAAAAGCTGATTGAGTGGCATCAAATGTAGGGTCTGTCCAGGTAGTTTGGAAACGAACGGCCCCAATGTCATTGGTATAACTGGCATTGGGTACATCAACGGTATTCCCAATCGCTGGTAGTTTTCCGTTGCTATCTATCGCTCTATCTCCTACCCATACGACTTCAAAAATGGTTTCTTGTGGCTTACCTTCCTTATCCAAATACCCTTTAATCATTTGTACTCGGTCTAAATTTGCCCCTTCGGAATCTTTGATAGCCTCGATGATGAAAGATTGTGAACTGCCAACTGCCAACTGTTTACTGCCTACTAAATCACTCCCCATTGGAACGCCATTACGGTATGCTTCAGTCACCCATGCATTGCCCGAAAGAGAATCAACTGCTAAATTCCAACCAGCAAAAAAACGCAATTTTATTCTAGGGCCAGAAGTAGCGAAAGTTTCTTTTCGTTCCAATGCGGCATAAATCGCCTCCCTTGTATTTTCTTTGGCCCAAACACCCGCTAAACCTGCCGCACTTTTTAATCTGGGCGATAAGTTTCCATGGGCAGTCTCCGTCAACCGACTTGCTGGTGTTGGGTCATTAATACCAATTTTTCCAAAATAATTGTCCTCGTCAGCTACCCCAGCCGAATTATGACCATCTGTACTGCCAATAAAGCCAAACTTGAACGGATTGATGCCTAAAGATTGCTCAAAAGCTAATCCACTTTTTAAAGCATCTCTCGCATAGCTGTTTTTGGGTTGACTGAGCGGTCGAGGTTTCACGAGCGAAAAAGTATATTGATATAATTCAAAATCAGCAAATTCATCATTTGGCGCCAAGATGGGATGGGACATAGATTGCCCCTTCATCTGTACCACTTCATTAATGGGTTCATTACGGGCACGACTTTGGGCATAAGCGGCGGTCAATGCTTTTCTATCAAACGTATTATACATCACGCCGTTACTCATATTCGCATTGTGTGGAATGGCTAATAAATCAATCCCTTTAGCCCGTTCTTTATCCATCCAAGCCCATAAGTGTTCGGGGTCTTTAGAATTAAAGCCAGAAAAAGGGATGCCAGTAACTTTCCCTCCTTTAAAAATAACATTACGGTGGATAGGTTGGCCTTCTCGTCTGCTAGATAAATAGTTCGCTTTGCCTGCACTCCATTCATAAGCTGGAAAGGTGGTGAACTTCCCCGCTTTGTCTATTTTATTATTGTCTTTTTTGATAAAAAATATTTTTGGCACTCATTCCAAACTTTTATATCTTGCCTTATATCCACTTATTGGAATGACCGTCGATTATATGGAAAATTTTAATACTCTAACCCTATTAACCACCTTTCCTGATTTGACAACGGCTATGGTCGAAAAAGGGTCTCGGTTAACCGCTATAAAACACCAATTAGGTTTTTTTAGATTTGCAGCCATTTTTGGATTAGGGGGAATTTGGTTGTTGAATTTGATTCGTAGGCGGTTTTAATAGTATTAATTATTCAACGCTAGCATCTGGCATCACAACTACTCCAAAGCGTGATTGCTGGTTAGAACTTATAGTTCGACACCTTTATTCGCTCGCCTCTGGCGAGGATAAAAATTACCATCTTCGTTTCGGTTACCGCTTTTACTATTGTATCTCTTTTTCATTTTATGATTATTACACTCGCCAGAGGCGAGTCATAAAAAGGTGTCGGATTGCAAATCCTAACCAGCAGCAACTGGTATGCGAGCGGGTAACAAATTATATGGCGTTAAAAATATTCCCTTATTGATTAATTCTGTGCTTTAATTTAGTTCATTCAACTAACAACTCAGTTTATTTTCTCTTAATTTTAAATTTTATTTCAACCCAAAATAATGGTAACTAAATGCTTATAGAATCATTAACTCAGTTATGGAATTTATCTTCAGGAATAGGAAGTAAACTAGCTTTAGGAGTAGGAAGTAAACTAGCTGCGGCTAAAGTTGAAGAAATATTAACAAAACCTACATCTGTGTGGTTATGGGAAAGGTTTTATAAAGCATTTTATGATTCTTTTGACATTATTGAATTAAATGAATTATTAGACCCTATATTTACCAAAAATTCCAACCCCAAAAAAACTCAACCATACACAATAAAAATTATGTCTAGAAAAAAAATATTCGGCATTGTTGTATTATCATTGGTCGTACTGATAGGTTTAGCCGTTTTGTATGCCAAGCAATATGTTAATTTGGCTTGGAAAAAAAGCGAAATTGACCTAACAAAAATTGAATTACCACAAGGATTTAAAATAGACATCTTTGCAAAAGATATAAAAAATCCACGCTCCATCACCCGTTCTGCTGATGGAACTATCTTTGTGGGGACAAAAGGCGAAGGCAAGGTGTATGCATTACGAGATGAAGACGGGGACAATAGAGCGGAAAAAAAATGGGTCATTGCAAGTGATTTGGAGATGCCCAATGGCGTGGCAGTTAAAGATGGGGATTTATACGTGGCAGAGTACAACCGTATTTTGCGGTATGATGATATTGAAAAACAATTGGCGAATCCACCCCAACCTGTCGTCATTAATGCCGACTATCCTTCTGAAAAACATCACGGTTGGAAATTTATAGATTTTGGACCAGACGGAAAATTGTATGTGCCAGTCGGTGCGCCCTGCAATATCTGTGAATCAGAAGACATTTTTAATACCATTACCCGCATCAATCCAGATGGAAGTGGCTTGGAAATTGTCCATCGAGGCATTCGAAATACCGTAGGCTTTACTTGGCATCCGAGTACCAAAGAAATATGGTTTACTGACAACGGACGGGATTTAATGGGGAATGAAATACCTAACTGTGAATTGAATCATGCGCCCAAAGATGGGATGCACTTTGGGTATCCTTATTGTCATCAAGGAGATATTGCAGACCCTGAGTTTGGCGAAAAACATGCTTGTAGTGAATTTACGCCGCCTGTTGTAAAGTTAGGGCCCCATGTTGCCCCATTAGGCTTGATTTTTTATACGGGTACTCAATTTCCCGAAAATTATAAACAGCAATTACTGATTGCCGAACATGGTTCTTGGAATCGTAAAGAACCTATTGGGTATCAGGTGTCGTTGGTCCGTTTCGATGCGAACGGAAAAGCGGAAGGGAAAACGGCTTTTGCATCAGGTTGGCTACAAGACGGGGAGGCTTGGGGAAGACCGGTGGACTTAGAGCAATTACCAGATGGGTCAGTTTTGGTGTCCGATGATTTTGCAGATGTGATTTATCGGATTTATTATGACGATTAATTTTTAATTACCTTGCCTTAGACATTCCATTTCCAGCAGGACTTAGCAAGAGGCATATAATGAGGCAAAAGAATGCTATGGGGAGCGAAAAATCTTGGAAAC
>JAFMDF010000132.1 GCA_017857395.1 Bacteroidota bacterium
ATTTTGATAATATTTTATTTTATTAACTAATTTTGGGCGAACCTAGCGTAATAATGGTACCGCCACTTTAAATCCTGCCACAGTTACGGGTAATACGACCTTAACTTATAATTTTGTAACGAACGGTTGTTCTAAGTCCGTAACAACTAATGTCCTTGTCAATCAAAGTTCAACCGCTTCTATCACGATTGATCAAACTCAAATTTGTGAAGGTAGCAGTGTGGAATTAACGGCAACTACTACAAATGTAGGAGCGGTCACTTGGACAACTTCTGGAATTGGAAGTTTCTCCGCTAATTTAGGAAATACGACCACCTATACGCCTAGTGGTACAATTACAGGAACTAATAGAGTAGATGAAATTAGTGTCGTCGCAGTAGCGAGTACAGGTAACTGTCCAGTAGCCATTGCTTCAACTAATCTAAGTATTGTTAAACCAGCAACAGTTAATGTAGGACAAGATATTTCTTTCTGTGATGTTACCACTGGTACTTTAACCCCCGCAACAGTCGGAACAGGAAATACCCTAAGTTGGTCTGCTACCAATGGAACATTCGATAATAATACTGCAACGAGTCCTATTTATACGGCAAATGCCTTGACTACCTCCAATAGAACAGATGTCATTACGATTACCGCAAGCGATGCTTTTAATGCTTGTCCTGTAGCTACTGACGCAATGAATATTAGGTTAACCAATCCAATTAAAATTACAGAAGGAGCAACAGGCGCAATCTGTGAAGGAGATACCATTACCTTAACTGCCAATTATACCAATAGTATGGGTGGATTCACTTCACAAGTCAATAGTAATCAAGGCAATGTAATTATTCATGGGGGCGCAATTAAGTATGTACCAATTCCTAATGATGGTTTGACTATCCGAAATGATACGGTCATACTTATCAATCCTGATTTAGACGGCTTTGGTGCTTGTATTGCTTTTAGAGATACCATGATTGTTGATGTCTCTCCAATGGCAATAGTTAATTTAATTGCGGACACAACCATATGCTTAGGCGAACAAATTGACTTAGTTGATTTAACAACAGGGGATTTTGTAGATTTCTCTAGTAGTCAAAATTTGTCTACTTCTATCTCTAATTATCCAGCAAATACTACTACGATAACGGGCACTTCAATTCTTGATACCGTCATTTATAGTACACAGTTACCAAATAGTATCTGTCCAGCAGCGATAGATAGTGTAGCCATTACGATTAACACATTATCTACAATAGCCTTAAATTTTGAAGACACTACTATCTGTGAAGCCAATGTTTTAGCAGTAGCAGGTGGTGTTTCAAGTGCTATTTATAATTGGGAACTAGTAGGAAACACAGGAACACTAAATGATAGCACTTTAAGTAACCCTACTTATACACCCACTATAGATTCTTTGATGACGACTAGGATAGATACACTAGTACTTAATTTAGTAGATTCAACCGACAGGTGTAAGACAGGTTTAGATAGCATGGTCATTACTATTGACCCAACAGCAATTGTTAACTTGATTACAGATACGACAATATGTATTGGTGAACAACTTAATTTAGTTTCCCTAGTCACAGGTGATTCGGTTCGGTTCGCAAGTAGTTCCAATTTATCTACTTCCACTTTAAACTATCCTAATACGACCACAATCAACATTTCTGGAGCAGCTATCATTGATACTGTGCTATATAGTACTCAATTAGCAGGAAGCAGTTGTCCCGCAGCAATTGATAGTGCCATCATTACCATTAATAATTTATCGACTATCACATCGAATGTACTAGACACAACTATTTGTGAAGGTAGTACGGTCACTTTAATGGCTGATTCGGGAGCTATTATTTATAATTGGGAAATAGTAGGGAACGCAGGAACACTAAATGATAGTACCATCCATAATCCAACCTATACCCCTGATACAAGTTCTTTTGTAACTGCTAGAATGGATACCTTAATACTAAATTTAGTGGATTCAACAGATAGATGTAACACAGGAATAGATACTATAATTATTACCATTTTAGAAACAGGCACCTTCTCCCCTATTCCCGACACGACTATTTGTGCGAATAACACGCTTACTTTAAATGTTCCGACTACGGGTGTTGTCCACCAATTTAGCTGGGCAAGTCCAAATGGTACTTTTAGTAGTACAACTGATACGAATACGGTTTATACTCCATCTGCAATTACTTCGGGAAGTGGGCAAGATACCCTCCTCGCAACGATTCAATTTGCCTCAAGTGCCTGTCCAATAGTAACAGACACCACAATTATCACCGTATTACCAGGAGCAATGGCAAATGCTGGGATAGATGCTACCATTTGCGAAAATCTCCCGCTTCAATTAGCAGGAACTGTAGGTGGAAGTGCTAATACTGGCACTTGGCAAGTAGTCGGGGGCTTCGGTACATTTAATGATTCCTCCGCCTTGAATGCACTCTATACACCAAATCTCACAGGAAATACAGATAGAATAGATGTCTTAGTATTAACCACTAATGACCCAGATAGTACTGGTATCTGTACGGCTGCTACAGATACTATTTTGATTACCGTAACACCAGGAGCAACGGTTGACTTAGGACAGGATTTAACCATGTTTAATGGGCAATCCCTTATCCTTACCGCCACCTCATCGGAAGCCGTCATTTCTAGTCAATGGACAAGTGCCCCAGGCAGTTTATCTAATAGTGGTCTCAATCAAACCGTCTTCACACCACTAACCTTAGGTACGGAAAGTACTAGAGTTGACCAGATTATTTATCAAGGATTTTTTACCAATCAAAATTGTGGTAGCGCAATTGACACCATAAATGTTACTGTAAATGCACCTCAAGCCATTAGTAAGTCCTTAAATAATGACTTCTGTGGAAGCCTTTGTTTGGATGAAGTATCCGTCAGTATTGATGCGAATACAGGAACAGCTGTAGTGTTAGCCAATAATATTAATCCACTAGATACTTGTGGCATCAATGCTCAATTTGGTTTTAAATTTTGGAATCCAACGATGTCAATGGCAGAACCCAATACTGTTATAGATGTACCAAGTTTACCTAGTAGCATTACTTTTAATTGTAATGATAGAGGCCAACAGGCAGTCAATGTCTATGTCTCAGATACGGCTATGAATACCCAATTATGCCCAATTGTTATTAATGTCAAAGACAATAATATCTTCTGTGGCGAACGAACCATTGCTGGTAGAATCACCAATTCCGCAGGAGACCCTGCTGTTGATTTTGATGTATTTGTAGAGGAAGTTAGTGAAATTGGCGGTGTTGCACCATCTGTAAAGACGGATGCAACTGGTGCGTATTCCATTACTTTAACTGAGGATAAGCAGTATAAAATTACCCCTAGACGGACGACTGATATTGCGGACGGCGTGACTGCCTTTGATAATGTGATTATTAGTAGACATATTTTAGGGCTTCAACCTTTTGTCTCGCCTTATCAAACAATTGCTGCCGATGTCAATAAATCTGGTTCGGTGACCGCCTTCGATATTGTGCTGATTAGAAAAATCGTTTTGTCTAAAGATGGTCAATTTGACAATAATACAAGTTGGCGTTTTGTAGATGCTAATTATCAGTTTCCAAATATCATGGATGCTGCTTCTGCTCCATTCCAAGAAAGCTTTTTGGTAACCCAAACTACTGGTAATGTAGAGGGTATGGACTTCATTGCGGTTAAAATTGGAGATGTTAATAATACAAATTCAAGTAATGCTGGCTTAATTGCCAATGCGGAATCTAGGAATGATGCAAATCCTTTGATTTTTGAAACGGCAAACCTAACAATTGAAAAAGGTAAAATTTATGAAGTGCCTTTCCGATTATCCACGACTACAAAAGTGGCATCTTATCAATTTACGCTAGATTTTACGAATTTAGAATTACTCGATATTCAATCAGATGTCGCAACTCCAGCTCATTTTGAAATAGGCTTAAAGGAAAGAGGTTTATTAACCACTTGTTGGTCAACGCCTAATCCAGTTCTTACAAAGGACAATTGGTTTACCCTACGATTTAAAGCAACGAAAAATGGTCAATTAAGTGAACTCTTAACCATTAATTCTGCGATAACGCCAATTGAGGCATATACCACCGAAGCAGAAAATATCGGTATTCAATTAACATTTACTGAAGCCATTACGACGAGCTTTGATTTATTCCAAAACAGACCAAATCCATTCAAAAATCAGACAATTATTGGCTTTACTTTACCCAAAGCAGCTCCAGCAAAAATCACTATTTTGGATGTACAAGGAAAAGTCGTGAATACAATTGACCGTAATTATGAAAGTGGTTATAATGAAACCATCATTGATATGACACAGCTACCAAGAGGCGTATTCTACTATCGTTTAGAAACTGCTTTTGGTACTAAAACTCAGAAAATGATGCATATTGAATAAGGCGAGCTAATAGTTGCTCGATCATAATATAATTGAAGCAGCGCTCTTTATTATGGATGCGCTGCGGCAAATTATGTGTTTTTTTGAGAATTAATATGTTTAAGGCCCGTGCTTTTTAGTGCGGGCTTTTTAGTTACCCGATGACTGGATTATTCAGGATTAACAGGATGAGTGACGTGGTATGATTTATTTCTTTATACCTCTCAGCCTTTTCGCCTTTATACCTTTCCCGCTACCTCAACTCAAAAGGCACATAATACCGAGCATGGCTATTAACAGGCATCCATTTCGGCCCATTTTCTAATAATCGAATGGCTTCTTTGTCAAAACCGTATACATCAGGATTGGTTATTTTTAATTGGGTAGGCGTACCGTGTTTATCTATGTAAAAACGAATTTCAACATCTCTTTCGATTCCTTTTTCTTTGGCACCTGCTGGGTAAATTCGATTGTTTTCTAAGTATTTAAAAAAGTCCATAAATCCAGCTATTGGTCTAGGAGACAATGTTTCTACCTCTCCATTAACAGCATTCGCAGGAAGTTTCGTAGATTTTCTATCTAAGTTGACATTTAAAAAATCTGAATATTGACTAATCGCTATTTTTCTAGTATGAAAGCCATCTTTGGATACGGCAATCTTAGTTAAGGGTGTATCTGTTTCTAAGATAAATTCACCATTAATTGCAGAAACCGTACTAAAAGGCGTATTCAAACCCACTATTTTCACCTCGTTCATAGGTTGTCCGTCTTCATTACGTACTTGTCCAACATAATAATTAATCTTTTCAAGTTTAGATACCTCCCTCTTTTTGGATGCACTTTCTCTGGCATAAGCTTGCTTTTCCTTACGAATTGGCGCTGCGGGTGCATTATATGCAGCAATGTCAGCGGCAGGTGTTGGCGCTGGCTCAGGTATGGTATTTTCTACTATCGCTATAGTCGATTCGACTACTGGACTTGGTGCATTGCTAGTTGTAGGAACTATAGCCGATGTTTCCGCTAAAGGGGGAGCAGCTGTTACCTCCGATTCCTCCATTTCTTTAGTAGAGGCTGTCGCTAAATTCGCATGATCATCCGCTAAAATTCTATCATTTTTAGTATCCGTAATAATTGGTTTAGCTGTTGGTGTTTTTAGTTTTGTTGTTGGTGGAATAATTGGTTTGGGTAATTCATTTTTACTCGTTTTTGCCAATTGTTCACTTCTTGGATTATTAGCCGTCACTTCTGCTATCTCAGTACTTTCTTCCTTATTTTGTAATGGAGGAAATGCTTCTAATTGCTCCATTTGTTGACTCAAAATAGCGGGTTGTTCTACCTCTCTTTGCACCCAAAACAAAGTACCTATAACACCAATAATTGCTGCCGCTGCGGCCACTCTTGAAAGAGAAATCACCAACCCTTTTTTGGATTTTGAGGGCTTGCGAAATCGACCTTTTAGTTGTTCAATTTTTGCAGCATGGTCTGTAATGGGAAAGGCATCATACCCATCCATTGCTTCTGCTAGGAAGTGGTCTTTTTCAGCAGCTTGTCGAAGTTTTTGTTCTTCTGACCAAGTTCCACTGCCATTTATCCATTTTTTTAATAAATCTTTCATTATACTTGATGATTAAATTAATCACACCTTGCTACAAAAATAGAGGTCAAATTTTGCTAATGCTTAATTCCTGTTGTCTTTTCTAATCAATTGTCTGCTGCCTACCCAGATTTACCCACAACCAATGGGTATAAAGGTTTACTATTACAACTCCTCTCTTTTCAAGGCTTGCTCTGCTTGCTCTATACAAATTTTTAAATTCCGTCGCCCATTTTGGATATAAGAGCGCACCTTTCCAAGAGACAACTCCTTTTCCGAGGCAATATCTTGATAAGATTTACCTTCAAAATAAAATAATTGCACACAATGCTTCTGCTCTCCCTTCAAACTATCTAAACATTCAGGTAGTGCTGTTAGTTTTCCATTTGTTGCTTCTTCCATAAAAGGATGCAACGCTTCCTCCGATTGCATAAAATCTCCATCATAAGAAACTGTTAAATGTTTTCCATTCTTTCTCAAAATGCCTAGACAATGATTCCGAACAACGGTATGCAACCAAGGTCGAAATTGTTGAATATCATGCTCCCGTACTTTTTTCGTCAATTTTTCAAAGATATTCATAAAAGCATCTTCTGCTTCTACTTCATTCTTTAAAACTTTTAAACAAACCCCATAAATTAATTCGGTATATCGCTCATATAAAACGCCCAATAAATCCATATCTCCACTCTTTTGATAGCGGGCTACCAATTCTGCATCGGAATAATTAGATGGATTTTTCCTGAATATTTTGAGCATTAATTTAGTATAGTAATAGTATGATTATTGATTTAACTATCTACAGAATATAAACAAATTTATGCAATTCTTCCTTTCTTTTCATCAATTAGCCAAAAATAGTAGCGGACTATCAATGCATCCGATCCCCTCGAACCTCCAATGTCTTCAACATCTCTTTCTCATAAGCTAAATATTCCTGCCAACGAGCATTCGCCTTTTCTTTCCCTGAATATTTCCGAGCAAGGTCAATAAATAGATGATAATGCCCCGCTTCTGAGACCATAAACTTATGGTAAAATTCTTTTAAGTTATCATCGGAAATATGTAAGGATAATAGCCTAAATCGCTCACAACTTCGAGCCTCAATTAATGCAAAGGTCAATAATCTTTCCAATAATCGGTCTGCTCGACTACCGCCCTTTCTGTTGAAATCGAGTAATTTATTCACGTATTCATCTCTACGCTGTACCCCTAATTCCAACCCACGTTTATCCAACTCTGCTAAAACCAATCTAAAATGCCCCCACTCTTCCGTCACGATAGGCGCTATTGCTCGCACCATTTCTTTCTTCTCTGGAAATTTTTGGATTAAGGAAATACAAGAAATAGCTGCCTTTTGTTCACAATATGCATGATCGGTTAGTATGTCCTCCAAACTAATCTCTGCCATGTTCACCCATCTTGGGTCTGTCGGTAATTTCAATCCTAATTTATGTAATTTTTCTGCCATTTTATTTTTTATCTGCTAGTGTTTTTCTAAAATAAATTGTACCGAAAGTGCTTCCAGAACTTGTCCCAATAGCTATCGGGATGGAAGCACTAAATCTTTCAGCATAAAGTCTATTTTAATTCAATTTTTTTTAAAATTCATTTACTTCATGCATCTCTTCTGCCCAAACTAAATAATCATTGAAAATTTGTCGGAGTGGTTTATTTTTTGCAGTAGGCATTAAATCGAAAAGCGGGTAATTCCCAGGTCGATTTCGATAGTTTACATCTACAATTATCCCAACTTCTTCATTAAAACCTGCTAATCGAGTTATTTTCAATTTTTCCCCTTTTCTAAATTCCATCATTCCTCTTGATTGAACAGCAATTGGAAATTTCAGTTTTTTCTCCAAAAAGATTTGCCAATTTTCCCAATCCAATAAATCGGGCCTTCGCAAAAGTATCGTTTGTAATCTTTTTTGAGTCGCATCGTCCGTATAATTCCACATATACTGATGGAGATTTTTTCTATAAGCTCCCTGTGCAGCTCCTTTACTATCTCTTGCTTTACATTTTTTTAGTTGGCTTTCGGCCAATTCATAATTTTGAAAATCCTCTTCCATCCCAACCATTTCTTCAATAAAGTCAGTAGGTAATTTATTGAGCGAAATACTATCCAATTCGACTTCATAAACAATCTCATCGTCATAACCATAATAGACATCTTCTACCCTACCAATTAAGCCACTTAAATTAAGTTTGCTATCTTCATCAATAACATTTTTACCAATTTTTACAGAATCCCCCTCTTTAAATTTAGCATTTTCAACTGCATCATCATCATCGTCCTCATCAGGACCCCAAAAGTCATCATCATCGTCATTCCCAAACATATTCGCCAAATCATTCGGATCCATCTTCCCACTCATCATATCTTCCAACATCGCCATCATTTCTGCTTGCGATGGCTGTCCAGCACTTTCTGCCATCATCATTTCATTTAATGGCGATATATTTCCCAATTTGATACTTTCCGAAAAAGCATCTCGCATTTTTGTTAAGCGATCAATAGATTCATCCAGTTGCCCCAAGGCTGCATCCATACCTGCGCCTTCCTTTTCTGCTTTTTTCATAGTCGTCAACATCTCTCCTAAGTCCGATGTCCGTAGATTTTTTAATTCTAAACTATTCCTATCAATCTGGCTTTCAATAAATTGTAAATCTCTTTCTAATCGCTTAATTTCTTGTTCCAAAACATCTACCGTCCATGATTGGACTTTCGATAAATCTAAATTTTCAGTTAAAAATAATTGTTCTAACTCCAATAAAGTTTGAATATCTCCTGCTTGATAAGCCTCATTTATCTTTTGCATCATTTCGTGATATTCAGCTTCATCGGCTTTTGTGGTTGCCTTATCAGGGTGAAATTTTTGCGATAAGCTAATAAATACCTTACGAATGTCTTTTTGTTCTTCTTTATCAGGTTTTACAGCAAACATGTCAAAAATATCTCGCATTTTTGCTCGCTCATTTTCATCAAAATGCGCTTCAAAATCTTCTGCCTCCACATCGCCCATTTGCGCTTTAAAAGCTTTGAAGTCTTCCCCAAACATATCATCACTGGAAAATTCTCGTTCCATATCTTTAAGGGCAGCCTTATCCGCTCGACTTAGCCCTTTCAATTTCCCCATTTGCTGGATTAACTCCACGATTTCTAAACGTAATTTTTCCATTTGGGACATCCTTCCCATAACTTTCCCACTACCCGCTCGTTGGAGTTCTGTAATGTCATTTTTGGTATTTTTCAGCCTAGTTTTTAGGCTTTTAAGGGTCGTCTTTTTCTTTTTAAGTTGACTTTGCAACCTCTTAATCGTTGCCTCTTTTTCTAAAATTTCTGGACTCTTGGCTATTTCTTTACTCATTAGGTAAGGTGTTAGTTTTCTATAATAAATATACCCATCTACGCTCTTTCAGCAATTTAGCTACCAAAATTACTGTTTTTTTCTAATGTTTAAGGATGCAAAGATTTGTCGGTTCAATATTTCTAGATAATCCACTAAAAAATTGATATTTTAAAATTTAACCTTAAGCGTCTAATATCCGTGTCCCTTTATTAATCCGTGATATAAAATCATTGCCACGGATTAATAAAGGGACACGGATATTAGACAAGTTTATCAATTATGTTATTTTTTTCGCTCCTATTCCAAACAAAAAAAGGTAGCTCCTTTCGAGAACTACCTTTTTATTAATATCCTATTACGCTGGATATTTTTATCAAAAAATACAAGTTGTAATTATTTAGTCATCGCTGTAATAGCAGGTAATTCTTTCCCTTCCAAAAACTCTAACATAGCGCCACCGCCTGTAGACACAAAACTCACGGCATCATTCAATTCCATCTGCGTCACTGCCGCTACAGAATCACCGCCTCCTACTAAAGAAAAAGCACCTGCGGCCGTTGCATCTGCACAAGATTGAGCAATAGACTTCGTACCTGTAGCGAAATTAGACATTTCAAAAACACCCATCGGCCCGTTCCATAAAATCGTCTTTGATTTAGCAATCACCTTTTGGAAATCCGCTATAGCTTTTGGCCCAATGTCTAAGCCCATCCAACCTTTAGGAATTCGCTTGGTATATTTAGTCGCAATATTCGCATCATTACTAAAATCATCCGCTGCAATAGAATCTTTAGGCAATAATAATTTCACTTTTCGCTCCTTAGCTTTGGCAATCAATTCCAAGGCTAATTCCAATCGGTCATTCTCTACTAAGGAATTGCCAATTTTACCACCTTGTGCTTTCATAAAAGTATACGCCATACCGCCACCTACAATTACATTATCCGCAAATTCCAATAATTTTTCTAATAATAAAATCTTATCAGACACCTTCGCCCCACCGATAATCGCTGTCAATGGTCGAGTTGGATTATTCAATACTTTATTGGCATTTTCAATTTCATTTTGCATCAAATAGCCAAAAGTTTTAGCGCCTTTGTCAAAGAACTGGGCAATCGTTGTCGTAGAAGCGTGCGCTCTATGCGCTGTTCCAAAAGCATCATTTACATAAACATCGGCCAAGGCTGCCAATTGTTTCGCAAATCCTGCATCTCCTTTCCCTTCTTCTTTTTGAAAACGGGTATTTTCTAAAATTAAAATTTCTCCCATTGGCAAATCCGCTGCCATTTTAGTTGCCTGACTGCCAACTGTTTCTGGGCAAAAATGTACTTTAGTTCCCAATAAATTAGCCACATGATTAGTCACATGGTTTAAAGTAAACTTCTCGATATTAATGCTTCCATCTTCTTTCTTTTTTTTCAAAGGGCGCCCCAAGTGAGACATTAAAATAGCGGCACCACCATCCGCTAATATTTTTTTAATAGTTGGTAATGCTGCTCGAATTCGAGTATCATCCGTTATCACATATTCCTTATTTAAAGGCACATTAAAATCTACTCGAACAATTGCTTTTTTATTTTTAAAATCTAAAGTCATAGTTGTAAGGTTTAGAGGTGTAAAGGTTTAAAGGCAAAAAGGTATAAAGGGGGATTAAAGCTAAAAAACAAAATACGATACATCTTATAAACATAAGTCATAAGGAAAATCTGCGTAAATCCGTTTAATCCATTCAAATCCGTAGCTCATCCTCCTAGCTCGTCTATCTAGTTTATCCTATAAAATCCTGTTATCCTGTAAAAACAAAGAAAGCACTACACCCATAGAGTATAGTGCTTTCAATTTATTTGCTAGGCAAACCGTGAACCGTGCATAGTTCACAATAAATCAGAATTACACTTTTAAAATCTTAGCCGCCAAATCTGCAATTCTTGCAGAATATCCAGCTTCATTATCATACCAGCTAACTACTTTTAAGAAGTTACCATCCAATACGGTAGTCATTAAAGCATCAAAAATAGAAGAGTGAGGATTTCTCACAATATCACTTGATACGATAGGATCCTCTGTGTATTGTAGAATACCTTTCAATGCTCCTTCTGCTAATTCTTTGAACTTCGCATTGACTTCTTCTGGTGTTGTTTCTTTTTCAAGTACTACATTCAATTCAATCATCGAACCAGTAATCACAGGAACTCTTACTGCAATAGCAGATAATCTACCAGCAACTTCAGGAACTACCTTTCCTACTGCAACCGCTGCTCCCGTAGAAGTAGGTACAATATTAAATGCTGCTGCTCTAGCTCTTCTTAAGTCCGAGTGAGGTGCATCTTGCATTCTTTGGTCAGCCGTATAAGCATGTGTTGTAGTCATCGACCCAACTTTCAATCCCCAATTATCATTGATAATTTTAGCAACAGGCGCTAAACAGTTAGTGGTACAAGAAGCATTAGAAAATACATTCTTTCTTCTATCTAAATCTGCATCATTTACTCCTAATACAATCGTTTGTACGCCATCACCTTTAGCAGGCGCAGACATAATCACGTCTTTTGCACCAGCTTGTAAGTGTAAACCCGCCTTTTCTTTTGTACGGAAAATACCTGTACATTCTAAAACTAAATCAACACCTAATTCACCCCAAGGCAATTCTGCTGGATTTCTTTGAGAAAAAGCAGCAATCTTTTGACCATTGACGATTAATGCATCATCCGTTGCTTCTACTGTACCATCAAATGGGCCCTGAGCAGAGTCGTATTTTAATAAATGCGCTAAAGTAGCATTATCAGTCAAGTCATTAATTCCTACTACCTCAATGCCATCTTTCTTTAATAAATTTCTAAATGCTAAACGGCCAATTCGACCGAAACCGTTAATTGCAACTTTCTTTGCCATGTTTTTTTCAATTTAAGGGAACGAGTCTTACTTTAATATTCCTCGCTCTAATTTTTTAAGTTAGTACTATAGTTCAAATTAAATCTGATGATTTCTTACAAAATTGTCTAATTTGAATTTTTTATGACTTATTTTTAAGTACTTAGTGTACATTTTACACCAATTAAAGATAAGTGGCACAAATATACTATATTATTGTTAATTAATGCAAGTATTTTTTGGAAAGCTAGGAAAACGGTTTGATGGCTACCTAGAAAACATCAATTTTAACAAGATTAGAAAACATCAATTTTCTGACTAAAAATTATTTTCATTAGCACGCTAAAAATTATTTTTCAAAAAAATAAAAAAAACTGCCTATTATGTTGACATTATCTTTAATGCATTATATATTTGCACTCGCTTAGAAAGCTGAGCATTTTAAATAGTGAAATTAAGGACTATTTACATTAAATTTTGGCCCGTTCGTCTAGTGGTTAGGACGCCAGGTTTTCATCCTGGTAACAGGGGTTCGATTCCCCTACGGGCTACGAAATACATTTTGTAGTTATTTTTCACAATTTTATTTTACCCAATTTACGGCCCGTTCGTCTAGTGGTTAGGACGCCAGGTTTTCATCCTGGTAACAGGGGTTCGATTCCCCTACGGGCTACTATCAACAAATAGAACCTTTGTAATCAATGTATTATGAAGGTTTTTCTATTTTTGCTGCATTATTTTGCTCATTCCTTCTTTATTCAAAAAAAACCTTTCTTAGAAAACCTTGCTTTTTTGTTTATTTTATTCTTTCCAAAGTTAGCTGTTTTTCTTTTGGCGTTTTATCATACGTAAGTAGTGTGACAAAAATAAGTTAACATCTCATATTTTGACGAGTATAGCTTAATTTTACCACATAGTAACTTATTCATTAAGTTCACTTAGTTTCTTGACGAGTATAACTCAATCCTTTAGAAAAAAATTGTTAACCTTAATTTGTCCGATTACATAATACTCGTATTCTGAATCAAATTGTCAGGAAAATGAACCCATTCTATTCCACAATCAAGCCATTCATCCAACTTATACAACAAAAGTAATTTTCTAGCAAAACGACTGATACTAGCGATTTTGCTTTGGTTACCATTTTTAGCTTAGCTTTTGATATGCTGATTCACAACAAATATCATTAATATAAATACAAAAAATATTATATTTGTTCTCTATCCCCAACTATTCATTGTTTGCTAAAATTCCGAATTATGTATAAAACCTTCCTAGTGATAAGCCTATTTTTATCTGGAATATCCCTTCCAGTCTTATCCGCACATGGAGATTTAACAGAACAAATTCAATTACTAACCAATCAGATAGAATTAGCGGTAGAAAATCCCAATTTATATGTACAACGAGGGCAATTATACGCACAACATCAGGAATACCAAGCAGCCATCAACGATTTTAGAAAAGCCAAACAATTACGCCCTGATTTATTCATTACTGATTTATTACTGGCTAAAGTTTTAGCCGCTCAAAAACGCCCTCAAATTGCTCTTTCTTATATTAATAACTTTTTGCAGATACAACCCAATCATTTAGATGGACTGATAATAAGAGCTGGCATTTATCAACAACTAGCCCAAAATGTAGCGGCTCAAAAAGACTTTGAGCGGGCTATTCTTCAAAATAAAAAGGTGCAACCCAAACATTATATAGCGATTGCTGAAAATTTTCTTTCCGCTGATTCTAGTAATGTAGCACCTGCTTTGGACTGGTTAAATAAAGGGCAAGCGCAATTTGGATTTGATATTGTGTTAAAGCAAAAAGAGGTAGACCTTTTGGTTCAGCATAAATTGTACAAAAAAGCTATTCAAAGTATTGATATGATATTGACCCATTTCCCACGTAAAGAAAAATGGCTTTTTCAGAAAGGGCAAATCTTTGAAAAAGACCAAGCTCCTAAAAAAGCAATGTTACAATATGAAGCAACTTTGGCAGCAATCACTCAATTACCAAAACGAGTGCAACTGACCAAACAGATGTTGTTGTTAGAAGCTAAAACTATTGAGCGATTGCAAGTGGTCAAGAGAGTTGATTTTGAATGAAGCATTTTGATTTTTGAATGGCTGTAAGGATAAAGTAAAAATCCCTTTTGTCTAATATCCGTTGTTGATTTAATCCGTTGTTTTAAAGCATTTTCAACAACGGATTAAATCAACAACGGATTTTCAAACGTATGTTAAAACCCCTAGAATGACACGCATTTCCCTATTTTCTGTTATCTTTTTAATGTTTCCTTTTTTTCTAACTGCCCAACAAACCTTAAGTTTAGAAGTGGACAAAGCAGAAAATAATGACCAATTAGTTCCATTTTTTAATTTAGATAATTCTGCTTTTTATCAGATTAATGGAAAGGCACTATTCGATTTTGCGCAACAAAATGCGGATAAAGCCTTTTCTATCGCTTTAAAAATTGATGATAAAAGAACTTGGGAAATCGCCTTGGAACGTTCCAAAGTTCATGGGCCTGATTTTAAAGTAATCAATGAAGATGGGCAAGAAATTCCTATCGAAACCAATATGACCTATAAAGGGTATTTAATCCATGAACCCGATACTAAAGTGCGCATGACCATCGCTGAAACGGGTATTCATGGGCTAATTTTAGACCGAAATCGCACTACTTTTGAAACGATTAATAAAGCTCCCAAACGTTCAGCTAATGACTTAATTGCTTTCTATACGCAAAGTCAATTAGTGCCTAGTAAAGATTCTTGTGGTGTGGTGAACCATTTATTAATCGATGAAAATGAATTGCAACAATTAATCCTTCCTTCTGATAAAAATAAGCTCGGTACGGGCAGATCGGCAGCTACTTTTTGCCCCAAATTGGCGGTCACTTTAGATTGGCAAGGTTTACAAAAAGCAGGTTCTTTGGCTAATTTTAATAGCGATTTGCAAACCATGTTGAATATCGTCAATGGCTATTACGATGTTTTTAATGTGCAGTATGAATTGGCTTTTGTGCATGTTATTTCAACAAGTCCTAATCCGTGGACAGATGCGCCAGGAAATGGCAGTCAATTAGTCGAGAATTATGCAAACTGGGCTAGTCCAAATTTAACGCCCATGGATTATAATTGCTCTTTATTATTTACAGGCACGGATATGAATGGCGTCGGGTATGCTTATTTGGAAAAAATGTGTCCAAGCGATCACTTTAGACATGGAGAAATAGATTATCAATATGCGCAATCCCTTTCTCAAAAAGCCAATCTTACTGCTCACGAATTGGGGCATCTTTGGGGCGCTAATCATGGAAGCAGTAGCGACCAATACATCATGAGTCCTGGCATTTATGATGGTAATTTGCAATGGACTAGCACTTCTATTAATACCATTTCTACGAGTGTCAATACGACTTTTAATAGTTGTCTGCCTAGTTGTAGTGGCAGTAGTGCCATCTTAGTCAGAGGGCCTTATTTGCAAAGCGGAACGCCTACTAGTACAATAATTAAATGGCGAACTAGCGGCAATACCGATAGTAAGGTTTGGTATGGCAATGACCCTAATAATTTAAGCCTTTCTAAAATTGTAGCCAGCAATACCATTGACCATGAAGTAACGATTGATGGCTTGACGGCTAATACCACTTACTATTATGCCATTGGGAATAATGAAGGGCAAATAACGACGAGTGGCAATGATTTTTATTTTAAAACTGCACCCACAACAGGTACAACTCAACCGATAATCGCTTGGATTTTAGGAGATTGTGGAACCGCTAATAGCAATCAAAGTGCTGTCCGAGATGCTTATTATAATTATATTGGCAATGCGCATACGGACATGATTTTATTATTAGGCGATAATGCTTATAATAGTGGTTTGGAGACGGAATATCAGAATGCCATTTTCAATATGTATCCTGCCAAGTTAAAAAATACGATGACCTGGTCTTGCCCTGGTAATCACGATTATTATGGAGCAGATGGTTTAGCCGCCGCTTATTATGATATTTTCACTTTTCCAACTAGTGCGCAAGCAGGTGGTATTGCTTCTAATACAGAAAAATATTATTCTTTTGATTATGGCAATATTCATATCGTTTCCTTGGATTCTCATGATGAAAGTCGTTCAATTGGAAGCCCTATGTTGATGTGGTTAGAAAATGATTTGGCTGCGACTAGTCAAGAATGGATTGTCGTTCTTTTTCATCATCCACCCTATTCCAAAGGATCGCATGATTCTGATACAGAAGGGAGAATGATAGAGATGAGAGAAAATGTCTTGCCCATTTTGGAAAGTTTTGGAGTCGATTTAGTTCTATCTGGTCATAGTCATGCTTATGAACGGTCAAGGCTTATTAATGGACATTATGGTAATTCTGGTACTTATAATCCCGCTACCCATAATATTGATGGCGGAGATGGTCAAGTAGATGGAACGGGTGCTTATCAACAAAATAATAGTGAGGAAGGGTCGGTCTATATCGTTACCGGTTCAGCAGGAAAAAAATCTAGTTTAAAAGGAACTCATCTTGCCATGCATTATGTGAATAATAATTTAGGGTCAACTATTTTAGAAGTAAATGGTGGGCAAATGGATGTAAAATTCTTGAATTCTAATGGAACAATTGAAGATTATTTGACCCTTTTACAAAATGGTACGCCCGCGGCCAGTTGGACAAATCCTGCTAATAATCAAATCTTTATCAATCTCGACCCCATTACTTTAGCCGCAACTGCTACGGATAGTGATGGTTCGGTCACACAAGTTGAGTTTTTTGTCAATAATGTATCTATTGGTGTGGATAATACTGCTCCTTACTCCATGAATTGGACGCCTCCTTCTTTTGCTGAATATACCCTAAAAGTAGTCGCAACGGATAATGCGGCTATGAGTAGTACTAAAACAGTAAATATCACCGTCCAAGATGGAATCGCCACCGATTTAACAATTCCAATTACGGCAAGTAGTGATGATGCAGAAGAAAGGTTAAGTGATGGAAATATGGGCTTGTCTAGTACTGATTTAGAATTAGGGGCAGAAAGTGGCACCGTTCCGCAAGCCGTAGGTCTGCGGTTCAATAATGTATTTGTGCCAAAAGGCGCTACGGTTACCAATGCTTATATTCAGTTCACCAACGATGAATCGGAATCTGAGACAACTAATGTAACGATGTATGGACAGGCATCAGATAATGCAACTACTTTTACAAACGTGGATAACAATATTACCAATCGAACAAAAACAAACGCATCTGTTAATTGGAACCCCACCGCTTGGACAGTCGTTAATGAAGCTAGTACCAATCAACAATCTCCTAATTTAAAATCCATTATTCAAGAAATTATCAATCGTTCTGGTTGGGTAGAAAATAATTCTTTGGCTTTTATTATTACAGGAACGGGAGATAGAACGACTTTTTCTTATGATGGGACCGCTTCCAAAGCCCCTCGTTTGCACCTTTCTTTTACTTTAGCTGAAAATAATCCAGAAGCGCCTACGGTTAATTGGACAAGTCCGAACCAAGGTCAACTTTTTAGTAATTTAAATACCCTAAATTTAAAAGCCAATGCCTCCGATAATGACGGTACTGTTAGTCAAGTTGAATTTTTTGTTAATAATGTATCTGTTGGCATAGACACCGAAGCCCCTTATGCAACCGATTGGACACCGACTGCTTTTGGTAATTATACCTTAAAAGTCGTCGCTACCGATAATGATATGGATACGAATATGGAAGAAATCACCATTAGTATCAATAGCCAAAGTGATTTTATGGTGACTACTATCATTAGTGATAGTTATGATGATGCAGAAGAACGAATAAGTGATGGAAATATCGACTTAACTAGTACCGACTTAGAATTGGGCGCAATAAGTAGTACGACTCCGCAAGAAGTCGGGATGCGCTTTGCCAATATTGATGTACCTCAAGGCGCAATGATTAATCATGCTTACATTCAATTTACAGCAGATGAACAAGAAACGGGCGCTACAATGGTTACTTTCAAAGGACAAGCACATGATAATGCACCCGCTTTTGCAGACATTGATTTTAATATAAGTAATCGAGCCAATACCAACGCTTCGGTCAATTGGACACCATTAGCTTGGGGAACTATTGGTGAATCTGATACCAATCAACAATCCCCTAATATTAGTACCATTATTCAAGAAATTGTCAATCGAACTGGTTGGGAAAAGAATAATGCCTTAGTGATAACTGCCACAGGTTCAGGTGATAGAACGGCTGAATCTTATGAAGGGTCACCAACAAATGCACCTAGTTTGCATATAGCTTATTCTTTACCGAACGGACAATTACCCACAGTCGATTGGGTCAGTCCTGCAAATGAGACTGTATTGACAAAATTAGACCCTATTCTATTAAGTGCCTCTGCTATGGATGTTGATGGCAGGATAGAAAAAGTGGAATATTTTGTCAATGAGGTTTCTATAGGAACAATTACAACGCTTCCTTATGCTATGAATTGGAGTCCGTCTGCTTATGAAACTTATGTGCTAAAAGTGGTGGCTACAGATAATAGTGGCAATACTAAATCCGATGAGATTTCCATTACGGTATCCAATACCTCCGTAACAAGCATTCCAATAACAACTAGCAGTGATGATGCAGAAGAAAGGGTAAGTGATGGCGATATGAATTTAATCAGTGGTGATTTAGAATTAATGGATGAAGGAGGCATTTCCAATCAGACAATTGGCCTGCGCTTTAATCAAGTTGGCGTTCCGCAAGGTGCAACTATCAAGCATGCTTATATTCAATTTACGACCGATGAAAGAAACTCAGGCACTACCAATCTTACACTACATGGGCAAGCAACTGCTAATGCCCCTACCTTTTCTACTACGGACAATAATATTAGCACTCGTGCCAAAACCAATGCGTCCATTAACTGGAATCCAGCCGCTTGGACCAATATAGGCGAAGCTACGGCTACGCAACAAACGCCTGATTTAAGTAGCATTATTCAAGAAATCGTCAATCAATCTAATTGGGCACTCAATAATTCTCTAGCTATTATTATTACAGGTACAGGAGAAAGAACGGCTGACTCCTATGATGGTTCTGCTTTTGATGCCCCTACGCTGCACCTTATTTTTGAATATAATGGTACTTGTGATGGTACTAATCTGCAATTAAATGGTAATTCCCTAGCATCTAGAGAATATAGAGCAAGTGAAACTATTGCTTCTAATGGTACCATTAATGCCGAACAATCCGTCACTTTTATGGCGACTCAATCTATTACTTTAAACGCTGGGTTTCATGCTAAAGCTAACAGTGATTTTCAGGCAATGATTCAACCTGTTTCTTGTAATTTATCTGATTTAGTCCCCGAAATTACGGCAGAACAACGGGTTAATTTACCCATTGAAATAGCGCCCACTACCCTATCGGATAATTTACAATTACAAATCTATCCGAATCCTACGAATAATTTCACCACCATCCGCTGTTATTTGCCTCAACCAAGTATCGTCCATACACAAATCATCAATGGGCAGGGGCAAATTATTGCTCAAATAGCTTCTGGACATTTGGAAAAAGGTTGGCACCAAAGTGTTTTTGAGGCAGAGGACTTGCCTACTGGGGTTTATTATGCTCGGATTCAGACGGGGTATGGGGTTTTGAGTGAGCAGGTTTTGGTGGTAAAATAAAGTGATTAGATCAATTTATAGATATGCCAAATCTCAAAGATTTGGCATATCTAAGAAATACCCCTATCGAACCAACATCAATTTCTGAACAAAATGAGCAGAATCCGTCTAAAATTCCACAAAATACATACCTGCATTTAATTTATTTGCAACTAGTTCTAGTTGATAAGTTCCACTTGGGACAAAACTAGGTGGTTTAATTTCTTGTAGTCGTTTACCATTAACATCTAATAAATTAATAACAACCATCGAAGGTTGCTGTAATTGGTAGCTAATGGTTGTGCTATTCCTAAAAGGATTGGGAAATATATTAAAATCAGGATTGGATTTAGCTAGTTTTAAACTACTTTTTCTAGTCAATTGACGAGGTCTAGCTGCAGGAGGGGTATCCTCCAAACTATTAGCACAAGCTTCTATCATGGCCGTAAAATTACAACCCGATTCCACTTGAAATCCTGGATATAAGATAATAGAGGTCTCCGCTTTAAAAACAATCGTAGTATTCGCTGCTACTCTTCCTGTAGAAGTAATCATACCACAAGAAATATAACCATCTGCTATAATTGGGTCATCATTCACTGACAAATTGGTTACTTCACAAGGTGTACTGGTACCACCCACACAAATTTCTAAGGCCCAACCGCCTAGACTTCCACCATCTATTTCATAAAAATCTTCTATCGTTAGAATCCAATTACCATTAGGATTTTCTCCATTAAAAGCGGAGAATCTGCCTTCTGGTCTATAAGTATTGCCACCTGTTAAAGGACAGATTATAACACTCGCTGCGGCATCATCTAGTTTTAAATCAAAATCATTTCCGCAACGTTGGTCAATCAAGGTAATAGTCGTTCCTGAAGGGCTAGTCAAAGTAAATTTCAAATCTTCAATATAATCATGGAGTCCATAGAGGTCTGTTATATTAACATCCGTAATTGTGCCAGTTTGAGTTACATTAATCATCGAACTAATAGTTGAAACATCGTCCTCAACAATCGTAATTGGGGTATCATTATCGGTATAAGTTTGACAACTTTCCGCACTTTTTAATTATAAACTCAAATTTATTCAGAAAACCTATTAAATATTATCCTTTCTTGTATGAAAAGGTGGACAAATTTAAATTAGTTTAGCAGATTTTGTTAAAATTTTAATACCTGTATTAAATATAATTTATCCAATATTTGATTAGAATAACTAATTTTCTGAAACTCCCTCTCAATAAAACTGTTCAAAAGTAAAGAATTCCTTATTTTTGCAATTCTTATAAAAAACCACAATCACAAAAATAGAAACTCCGCAAGTTATGGGAAGAAAATTATCACTCCGAGACGGTCTAAGAGAAGCAATGTCTGAAGAAATGAGAAGAGACGAAAACGTCTTTTTAATGGGCGAAGAAGTTGCAGAATATAATGGTGCTTACAAGGTAAGTAAGGGGATGTTGGACGAATTCGGACCAAAAAGAGTTATTGATACACCAATTGCTGAATTGGGTTTTGCTGGTATCGGTGTTGGTGCAGCGATGAATGGTTTACGACCGATTGTTGAATTTATGACTTGGAACTTTGCTGTTTTAGCTTTTGACCAAATCGTCAATAATGCCGCTAAAACCTTATCTCAATCTGGTGGACAGTTTAATTGTCCGATTGTTTTTAGAGGGCCTTCTGGTGCAGCTGGTCAATTGGCGCAGCAACACTCACAGACTTTTGAAGCTTGGTTAGCGAATACCCCTGGCTTAAAAGTGATTTCTTCTATTGATCCTTTTGATAGCAAGGCTTTATTAAAAACAGCTATTAGAGACAATGATCCGATTTGTATTATGGAATCTGAGTTGATGTATGCTTTGGAGGTGGATAATACAGTTGCAGGTAAAAGAACTTATTCTTTCTCTCGTAATACTTGGGAAACGGATTATATCGAAGGAGAAGATAACCAAGAATTATTAGAAATCGGAAAAGCAGTTGTTCGTCGGACAGGAACAGATATTACGCTTGTTTCGTTTAATAAGTCTGTCTTAGAATGCTTAGTAGCAGCAGATGAATTAGCGAAAGAAGGTATTTCTGCGGAAGTGATTGATTTAAGAACGATTCGTCCAATGGACCATACAACGATTGTGAATTCTGTCAAGAAAACAAATCGAATTGTAGCCGTTGATGAATCTTGGCCTTTTGCAGGTATTTCTGCGGAAATCGCTTACGAAGTGCAAAAATATGCTTTCGATTACTTGGATGCACCTGTTATTCGAGTCAATTCAGCAGATGTTTCTCTACCTTATGCACCAACTTTAGTAGAAGCTTATATGCCAAATGCTGCTAAGATTATTAAGGCGGTTAAAGGGGTGATGTATACGAACGTTTAAATAATGATGAACTATAAATGATGAACGATGAATTCGGCGTAAATACCTGAGTAATCGTTTACGATCTATACCATAAAAGCCTTGGGATTTTTAATGAATTCCAAGGCTTTTTTATTTCTTTTTCCTTTCCTACCATTTCTTTTTTATATTTGTCATCTGAGAAAACACATTCTAAAACATCCTACCCTATTTATCCCTTCCTATTGGGTAGCTAAAGCACATATAAATGGCTAAGAGAAAGACCAGACAAGAGAAAGAAGAAAAAATCAAAAAAGTAAGTCAAGTCGTCAAACCAGAAGGCATGACTTTGGCAGAATGGCAAATCCAACTCCGTCGACAATTCGCCGAAAAGCAAGAATTAGTGCTGCGCAATAATGGCAGCCATAAGTTATATTCCGATTTCACGGTGATTAATCCTGCTTCTGGCAGTACTCATAAAGTGGCTTTGCGAGGTTTAGAACCAGGTCATAATTTTTGTTCTTGTGTCGATTTCAGAACCAATACTTTAGGGACTTGCAAACATATTGAATGGGCGATTTATCATTTGCGCAATTCTTATGGTACAAAAAAAGCCTTTGCTGAACTGCCTCCTGAACGAGCTTATTCCTCTGTGTATGTGCATTATGGAGAAATGCCGACTATCCGTATCCGATTCGGGGAAGATAACAAAACCGAATACTTAGAATTGGCTAGAGACCATTTTGATGCGACAGGTGTTATTAAAGAAAATGGCATTTTGCGCTTTGATTCTTTTTTGAAAGCAGCTAAAGCCATTAGTTCGGATTTTCGATGTTATGAAGATGTCCTACAATGGATTTTAAAAGAACGGGCTACTTTAACTAGAGTTGCCAAAATCCAAGATTTAGAAAGAGATTCGAAAAGTTTGGATGGATTGATTAATGCCACTTTATTTTCTTACCAACGAAAAGGGGTTTTATTTGCTGCTAAGGCAGGTCGAAGTTTGATTGCGGATGAAATGGGTTTGGGTAAAACCATCCAAGCTATTGCAACAGCGGAGTTATTGAAAAAAGAAACAGGCATTAGCCGAACTTTGATTATTTGCCCAACTTCCCTAAAATATCAATGGAAGGCAGAAATTGAAAAATTTACGGATAGTAGCGTATTAGTGTTAGAAGGCAATCCTTTAAAAAGGGAGAAAATCTATAATAGTTACGAAAGTTTCTATTTAATCATGACCTATAATATTGTCTCCAGAGACTGGGAAAAACTCAATGGGTTGGATGCAGATTTAGTCATTTTGGATGAAGCCCAACGGATCAAAAACTGGGAAACTAAGATTGCCAAATCTGTCAAAAAATTAACGATGCCCAGTTGTATCGTTTTAACTGGTACGCCATTAGAAAATAAATTAGGCAAAAAGAAAGAAATAATTAGTCATAATATAATACCTTTTTTGCTTTC
>JAFMDF010000502.1 GCA_017857395.1 Bacteroidota bacterium
TATTTCGTGTAATTTATGTATTAATCAAAAATTTGAGCGAACCTAGCGTTAGATGTGTAGTCTAGTTAATAATAAAGGAATAAATAGCGATACCTTTAATCACTGAATGATAACATTTAAATTAATAATTGTTGTGAAATTAAAGAAATTTTTAGAATCTAACATTCATTAAGCCTGTTAAATCTTTGACTTCTTTTAAAGTAGCTTGCGCCTGCTTTCTAATTTCAGCCGAAGCATATTTAATTTTACGTTTAATATCCTTCTTATTTTTTTGTAGTTCTGCCTTATTCGCCCTAAATATAGTTGTTTTTTCGACCAATGCATCGGCTACATGCTGTTTTAAATCAACATATTTTAAAGCCTCCGCATTATAGTCCTCCATCAAGGAGGCATGAGCATCTATTTTACCGCAAGCCTTTAATAGTGTAAACAAATTTTCAACGCCGGCACTCATCTCTCCAGCTTTCGTATCTCCTGTATCTGTTACGGCAGATCTAATCTGTTTTCTAATACGTGCTTCCTCCCCGAATACATTGATATAATGCTTTTCGCCTAAACTTTTGCTCATTTTTTTATTCGGAGCAGCAGGTGACATTACTTTTGGTACTTCGGTATACAACGTCTCTGGTAGCACAAAATATTCTTTACCAACTTGGTGATTAAATCTTTGCGCAATATTTCTAGATAATTCTAAATGTTGTTCTTGGTCTTTACCTACAGGCACATAGTCTGCATTATAAATTAAAATATCTGCTGCTTGTAATACTGGATAATCCAATAGGCCCGCCGAAATAAAATTATCTGCTCCTGCCTCTTTGTTCTGCACACTTTTATCTTTGAATTGCGTCATCCTCTGCAACATGCCATAGGAAGTAAAGCAATTAAAAATCCAGCAAAGCTCTGAGTGTTCAGGGATTAAAGATTGAATGAATAAATTTTCAGCTTTAACGCCTACTGCCAATAAATTAAAAATCAATTCCCAGGTATTGACTCTTAATTTCTTAGGGTCGTAAGGCATGGTCATAGCATGGTAATCTACTACTCCATATACACAATCGTATTTTTCCTGCAAATCAACCCAATTCTTAACCGCACCAAAATAATTACCAAAATGTAAATTACCAGTTGGCTGAATACAGGATAATACTTGTTTCTTCTTTTCCATGAATGGGTAAGTAAAGGTTATTAATTGTTCAGAAGAGAGAATAGAGGTTCATTCAAAATTAAATAAGTCTCTTTATATCAAAACAGGCCATTTATCCAAAATCAATTTCTCTGCTCTCAATGAAATGGTTTCTGCTCTCTGTTCTACAAAATAGTTATGGTTATTGATTTACTATTACCTCTAATTTTAAAAGAAAGTTCCATAATAGATCAAAAGCCCTTACCTATTTAAATTTAAACTGCTGCAGTAACAGAAATTTCTATATTTACATATTTAGGTAGATTCGCTACTTCCACCAATTCTCTAGCTGGCGCAGTATCATCATTAAAATATTGGGAATAGACTGCATTGATACGGCTATAATTTTTCATATCCGATACAAAAACAGAGCATTTCAACACCGCTTCAAAAGTAACACCTGCTTCTTTTAGAACAGCAGCAATATTTTTCATTACTTGATGCGTTTCTGCCTCAATACTCTCCAATACTAATTCACCAGTAGCTGGATTAATAGCTATTTGCCCAGAAGCATACAGTGTTCCGTTATGAATAATTGCTTGGTTGTATGGGCCTACGGGTGCAGGCGCTTGGTCAGTTTGAACGATTTGTCTCATATTATTTAGTTATCAGTTGTTAGTTGCCCGTTGCCAGTTTTCAATGAGACGAATAACAGGAAACAGATAACTAACAACAGTTAAAGCCCCAAATTCCAGTAAGGAATAGGAGCTTTAATTATTTCGTATATAATGCGTCACTAGACAATTAGTCTAGATCTTCTTCAGCTTTTATCACAACTTGGCCTTTGTAATACATATTACCTTCTGACCAGTATGCTCGGTGATACTGATGTGGTTCGCCCGTCTTTTTGCAAACTGCTACTGTAGGAACAGCTGCTTTCTTATGGGTTCTACGCTTACGCTTACGCATCTTGGAAATCCGTGACTTAGGATGTGCCATTTTACTATTTTTAGAAGTCAACAATTAGATGCTCCATCACTAAGAATTAATGATTTCCCATCTTTCTGTTCTTAATTAAATTTAATATTTTTCAATTGATCCCAAACTGGATTAGAATTTTTTGTCGATTCCTTGAATGCTTCCTCGTCTTCTTGATTTAACAAAGTCAACATTTCTAGGTCACAAGGTCGGTTCTTTTCCACCTCACAATCAAAGATTTTGACATAAGGAACAGCTAAACAAAGGTATTCATAGACATATTTAGCGACATTTAAAGTCTCCGTTTTAATCGGGATATAAATGACGTCTACATCTTCCGTAAATTCCTCTGCAAATTTAACAATCATTCGACTTGTTCCTTTAATCGGAAAATCTACGGTTGCTAAACAACGATCACAATCTGCTTTTGTCGTTCCTTCAAAAGAGAAATTCATTTCGTACAGATCGAACCTTTTGTCTATCTCCAATTGTACTTTAAATGAACCTTCTTTAATTAAACTATCAGGAAAATGGGCAAAAAATGCATTATCCACCTGAAAATCAAAAGAATGTGAACCGACTTTCAATCCGATAATAGGGATTAAATATTCGACTAAAGTATCCATTTTTTAAGTAATCTTGGGTCAAAAAATGTGCTTTCTTCAAAAGCTGCGCAAAGATAGCTGATTTATTATAATAATGTGGTATTTTTTGAGCAATAATTTTAGAAATTACTTGAAGTTATTAGCCGTTATTAGGAGTTATTATGGGTAATTTGCAAATAATGTGCTATTATTACCACTACCTAATTTAAAATTACGGTAAACTAAGCAACCCCACTTAATTAGATTCAACTTTAGCAGTTATTACTTCATCTAATTAGAAGTTATTTAGGTTATAATCGAATAGCCTAATAATCAGCAGCTTATAAAGGTAGATAATAACTTTCAATAGCAGCTTATAACTTTCAATAATCTCTAAAATATGCTCACACTAGCTGTCATTCATTGGAATGTTGACCCTGAAATTTTTAACCTCGGTAGTTTTGCCCCACGTTGGTATAGCCTCGGCTTTCTCTTTGGTTTTATGATTGGCTATTATATCATGCAACGAATTTATATTGAAGATAAAGTCAGCACCGAATCTTTAGATGATTTGCTACTTTATTTAATTGTTGGTACCGTCTTAGGCGCAAGAATTGGACATTGTGTTTTTTACGAATGGGATTATTTTCAAAATCATCTATTGGAAATGATTTTACCTGTACAATTTGAGCCAGAATTTCGATTTACAGGTTATACAGGATTGGCTAGTCATGGTGGAGCGATAGGCGTATTAATCGCCCAATGGCTCTATTCTAAAAGAGTGTCTAAAAAACCACTTATCTGGTTGCTAGATAGGATTGGCGTACCAATTATGTTAGTAGGTTGCTTTATTCGATTAGGCAACTTAATGAACTCTGAAATATTAGGTCATGCCACAAATGTTCCTTGGGCTTTTGTTTTTGAAAGAGTGGACTTAATTCCTAGGCATCCTGTTCAATTATATGAATCCATTGCCTATTTTTTAATCTTTCTAGTACTTTATAGACTTTATTGGAAAACAGATATTAAGCATCAAACAGGAAAATTATTGGGTGTTTTTACTGTATTATTATGGACAGCTCGTTTCTTTCTAGAATTTTTTAAACGAGAACAAGGGGGGTTAGAGACAACTTTGGGAGTTTTGAGTACTGGTCAATGGTTGAGCATTCCTTTAATTATGGTGGGTTTATACTTTTGGTTTAGAAAACAATGAAATAGGGCTCATGAATGATTTCGAAATAAAATACATTAAATTTTAAAATATAAAATAATATAATTTTATTTTTAATAATTTACCTTTCCTAGTTCATCATTTGGCAAGTATATGCTTATGTTTTATCCATCCAGAAATAGTGTTTCATAGGGTACTTGACCAAAATTCGCTTGCTAATAGGTTAAACATAAAATTGTTTTTTAAGTTGTCACAAACAACTACATTTTGTTTAAACATCACCAATACCCAAAGTAGGTATTTTGTATTATTAAAAAAAATAACAATCTTTACATTATAAACCTCTACTTACCATTAATCGGACAATTATTTAAAATCAACATTTGCTTAATCTCTAATCCTAATAAAATCTTTAATTTATAGAGACCAAGTAAATACCCAAGCATTATAGCTAGCGTGAAACATATAAACAAATCGGACGACCAATATTTTTTGCGAGAAAGAGCATCTGTAGAGTTTATGGCTCAATGGAATCAATTAAATAGAGACCTAACAGTAGATAATGTAGCCCAAATAATTGAAGATATAAAAACCTCAGAAACAATCCAATATCATCATAATCGAGCTATTGTCTTATTTTCTACAAAAGACTTTAAGCCACTCTATTGGGGAGGGAATTTTGAAAAATTATTTGGCTATAATCAATCAGAAATAAAGTTATGGAATATCTCTCTTTTCTTTAATGCTATTGTTTGGGAACATATTGGTTTCCCTTTACACATTATCAAATGGAATAAAAAAATAGACCGACTTAGTCCTATAGTTTCCAATAAATTATCTGCTCGTTCTTATTTCTGTGGACTCAAAATAAAACATAAGGATGGTCACCTTCGTAGAATTTTTGTAGATCAAATCATTATTGCAGTTCAAGGCAGTCAGCCTTCTTTATCTTTATTTTTTATAGAAGATATCCAACATCTAATGAAAGAATCGTTTTATTGGGCTCGATTTGTTCGAAAGAATCCTACTCCAGCTACTCTTTTCCTTCGCTCTGGGGGGCAAAAAAAAGAATTTCAAGATATATTATCCCCTAGAGATAGGCTGTGCAAACGAGGAAAAAAAAATCCCCGTATTTTTGAGTTATGC
>JAFMDF010000503.1 GCA_017857395.1 Bacteroidota bacterium
TTTGCTGAATGCTTTCATCATTCCAACCCCATTCTTCTCTAGTGTACCATTTATCGGGAAACTTTCGACCGGGCAAATTTTCCCGACCATCCAAAGTCATACAGGGGTTTGGGTCTTCATTAAGGCAATTACCAACGCCATCTCTATCATAACAATAAGCTGGTTTGATAGGGATTTGGGTTTCAATGGCGGCATAAACTTCACGTATTTTAAAAAAATCATGATTTTTATAAGCACAATAATCCGTTTTGTACTGCCAAAAACCATACGTATTAGAAGTAGGATTACTATTGGGACACTTTTTATCTTGTTTTTCTTTACACCAGAATTCATATATATCCCTGTCACAATTACAATCAATGGTATTTAATATTTTTTCTTTCGGAAAAAAGGAATCGCCAAAATCAGCCTCCATGAGATGAAAACTACGAAAACTATTAATAACACCTTTGGCATTAAAGCCATTAAAGTAAGCGTTGCCAATTTCTTTCCCACCAGTAGCGCCAACCATATTATCAAATGGAGTAGGGTTAGGTTTTGAATTTTCAGTAGAAAAATAAGGTGAATTGAGTTGAGAGTGTTCTGTTTGCCAAGGTTGTTGAGCAAAAGATTGATAAGTTGATAGGAACGTAATGAAAATTAGGAGTAGGTGTAAAAGAGTATTATTTCTCATAGTGTTATTTGATAGGGAGGGATAGGTAGAGATAAATTAATAAATGGGGGATAGAAATTTAGAGAGGTAAGTAGCTTAAGTGGCGCAATAAAGATGCCAAAAAAGAAGAGGAGGCATATTAGAAATAGTTGCTATGAATGAAGTCTAAAAAGTAGCAGTTTTATTATTAATTACTTTTGTATTTGGGGCTTACCTAAAGGGCGGAGAGCTATAATCTCGCAGGTTTGCTCGGTCCTGTGGACTGATTTTTCAAATCAATTTCCGCATTCCTAAGCCAAAATCGGTAAAATGTCAAAGCCATTTAGAAATTGGTTCAGCCATAAAATGGCAACCGTTCTAGCGTATTTCCTTACCGCACTTAGCCAACCCTTGTTTCAGTTGATTTCATATCTCTCTAATCGATTATCCTAATCGCTCAGAATCTATGGAGACAATCAATCAACTGATGTAGTCGTCGGAGTTCCATCCTATCCTTCAGCTGGTCACTCTTTCCCTTTCCAAATCCATTGAGGTCACTATCTCCCTTTTTTCCAGAACAAAGCTATCCTCAAATTGGGAACATCTGCAAGGGTCGCCCATACGGGCTAAAGCATAATTTTTTTGGCTCAAGGCTACACCTTCCTACGTCAGGTCAAATAAATTCCCCTTTCCCCTTGCATACATTCCCACTCCGAGTATGGACGCAGTTCTGTAAAAAGGGAGATAACCTCAATTAAGAATTTGGCAAAGTAAAAAGCAACAAGCCAAAGAATAGCATCCTCCGCTCCTGATTAAGGGAGAATTTTTCCTAATTATGAAAATGGCTTTTAAAACATTAACAAAATGAACAGTTTTTTCAAAGTATCAGAAGTAGAATTGACTTACAAAAGCAAAGTAAAACCTAGTGACCGACCACAAATCACTTCCTCTCGACATTCTTATGACATCCTTTTACACAACTGGTCAGACCAATTGGAATGGGTCGAAGAGTTTAACATCCTATTATTAAATCGTGCTAATAGAGTATTGGGATTCTATAATGTATCAAAAGGAGGACAAACAGGAACGGTAGTAGATGCAAAAGTAGTCTTTGCAGCAGCTTTAAAGATGAAAGCAAATTACATCGTATTATCACACAATCACCCATCAGGAGCACTTCACCCAAGTACAGCGGATATAGCAATCACTAAGAAATTAGTAGCAGGAGGAAAGCTATTAGACATCAAGGTTTTAGACCATTTAATTATTACTCCTTATGGATATTATTCCTTTGCTGATGAAGGAAAAATAGAATAAAAAGAGATAGATAAATACAATTTACAAATCATTCAAAGGCAGGGGATATTCATCCCTGCTAATTTTCAATCATACTTAAAATTTATTAAAATGAACAACGCAACAGTTGAAACTAACACTAATACAGCAACTACAAAAACGACTAAAACAGACAAGCCAAAAGTTGACCTTTATCAGTTGGTAACCGATAAAATTATGGCATTATTAGAGAAAGGGGTTGCTCCTTGGCGGCAAACTTGGAGTTCTTACGGTTTAGCACGTAATTATGTGAGTGGTAAAACCTATAATGGTATCAATAAAATTATGATGAATAACACTATCCATCCAATACCGTATTTTTTAAGTTTCAAACAAGCGAAAGCATTAAACGGTACAATCAAAAAAGGAGCAAAAGGAGAAATGGTGTTTTACTTTAATGTCTTTTACAAAGATGCTAATAACAAAACAGTTTCAGAAGAAGAGGCTAAAGCATTAAAGACAGCAGGACAGGAGGTAAAGAGAAGAAGTACGCTCCGATATTTTAATGTTTTTAATGTGGCAGATATTGAAGGAATTGAATTTCGTATTCCAGAAGTAGCGTTAAAGGAGAACGAGCAGATTGAAAAATGTGAGCGTATTATTAAAGATATGCCGAACCCACCAACATTTAAAAATATCAATGCTAATGATGCTTATTATAATGCCTTACAAGATTATATTAATATGCCAGATATTAAACAATTTACTACTTCCGCTGAATATTATACGACCTTATTCCACGAGACAATTCACTCAACAGGACACAAAGACCGATTGAGCCGAAAAGGTATTACTGAGCCTAATAAATTTGGTTCAATTCCATATAGCCAAGAGGAATTAGTGGCAGAAATGGGCGCAGCATTTTTGAGTGCCGAGGCAGGAATTAATTATGCTGAAATAGTAGAAAATAATGCCGCCTATTTGCAAGGATGGTTGAAGAAATTAAAGGAGGATAAACGCTTTATTTTCCGAACCGCAGCTAAAGCGCAACAAGCAGCTAGATATATTTTAGGAAATAATATGAGTTAAAAGCCAAGTTCATTTTGATTCGCTCCCCGTTTTGCTTTTAGTGAAATGGGGAGTTTTAGCGTATTTGTTGTTAGTCTATTCTGGCGAGTTTGGAATGTTCTGATTTATTGGTAGCAGACCATTCCAAACGGTTTTTGGCAGGACAGCCACATCGAGTGCCCGTCCTGCCATCGAGATTTTTTGAGTCTCAATTTGCCCTGAAGGTCGTTTCAAAAAATCGGAAATGGGCAGTAAAAACTAAAAAAAAGCAGTAAAATTACAGCGTTGGATAGCGTATTTTATAACCTTGCATAGTATTTGTTATTATTCATTTAGTCCCTCCATTATACCATTTTCTATCATCAAACCAACAATATCAATGGGACTTACAAATAATGATTCGACAAGATTACCTTTTAAGAAATCTACAATTTTTCTAGTGACAGTATTATTAATAGGAGGCATATCTTTATCATTTTTTAAAACATCAAATTCGGCTAACTATTTAAAAACATCAGTAAAAGAACCAAATGCAACTACTGTAACTAAGGCGAAACTTTCAGTAGGACATAAGACTACGAGTGTTCAATATACCGATATGACGGCTGATAATTGGGAATTAAGAGTGCCAGATTGTCTTCTAGGGTCGGCTCGTCCTGATAATCCAGAAAGAACAGAGGTTTACCTTACGATTCACGCCCCCGAAGAAATTCAAAATATTGTTTACGAAGAAATTGGCATAAATAAGCTTGAAAAGAGCAAGTATATTGTTTTCCCATTGGGCTATTATGAAAGCTGTTTTTCAAACGAAAATTTTGGCTATAATATGAAGACTGAAAATTTTGCATCTTTTTTTGATTTTATATGCGTAGCTAGTTACAATACCTATTTGAATAAAGAAAAATCTACCAATACAAAAACTGCTTATGACCAGTCTGTTAATATAATTATTCATGAAACTCGTTCGGGCAGGATTGTACATAGACTTAAAACAGAAATCAAAACCGCTTATTTCCCAAATCATACTTCAAATCAAAACATGACTACTAGATTGCATAAAGAATTAAAGAAGGGTTTATCTAGAGTAAAAATACCAAAACTAATAGACCCAGAGATAGTGGAAGATAAAGCGAAATTGTAATAAAATACTATAACTCGTATGGAAAGAAAAAACGATTTTTGGCAGGATAGGCGCATCGAGCAACCTATCCTGCCAACGTAATTTTTTGAGTCTCAATTTGCCCTGAAGGTCGTTTCAAAAAATCGGAAATGGGCGTTTAAAATGGACAGTTTTAATACTAATAAACTCCGTAGTAAGGAGGTCTCAAGAAGAAAAAGTCATTTTTTAGGATATTGTGAAATCCTAGATTTTGATAATAGCTGTATAGTTTATAGGTCGCTTTTTCATTATCTTGTTCAAGCTGATGAAATTTCATTTGTTTATCCCAATCTTTTGGGTTCTCTATGGCTCCAAGTTCCATTTGCAAGGGAAACGCTTTTAATGCGAATAGCCCACATCCACTAGCGAACCGATGACAAATATCTTGAATGATTCTTTTACCTAAACCCTGCCCCCGAAATCGAGGTAATAACTCTATACGATTTATAAAGAATACATTTGGGTTATAGAAGTCGTCATTATAGTAATCGAAAATACTCTTCTTAAAATCTAAGTTTTCAAAATCATAAACGGTATTTCCTAAATCTAAAAGACTAGCATCACAATCAAAAATTTCAAAGATATCGGCATCCTCGTCTAAAGCAGCACTTAATAAGATATTGTATAAATCTCCTTTTCCTACTAATTCTATGGGAGAACCATCCTCGTTTCCTAACCAAACCTCTAGTTCATATTGATTCAAGTATTTCTCTGGAGATTCAGAAAAATTAGAAGAATTCATCTTGTACCGGAATTGAAAGAATGAATTTGAAAAATGGGTATCGTTTTCCATAGTATAAATTGATGTTGTTAATATTGAGTGCTGTTATTTCAAGTTATGATATTTTATGCAAGCTTTCAA
>JAFMDF010000504.1 GCA_017857395.1 Bacteroidota bacterium
TAAACCACCTACATTATGATGGGACTTTATAGTTACAGAAGGGCCATGAACTGAAACGGATTCAATCACATCTGGATAAATTGTACCTTGACCCAGCCATTTGATATTATCTAATTTATTAGCTTCTGCTTCAAATACTTCTATGAACACTCGACCAATAGCTTTTCTCTTTTTTTCTGGATCGCTAATGCCTGCTAAAGCTGACCAGAAGCGTTGACGAGCATTTACGCCAATCACATTTAGCCCCATTACTTTGTAAGAATCTAATACTTCTTCAAATTCATCTTTTCTAAGCAATCCATTATCTACGAAAATACAAGTTAGATTCTTGCCAATAGCTTTATTTAGTAATTCTGCACCGACTGTAGAATCTACGCCACCAGAAAGTCCCATAATTACCTTATCGTCGCCTAACTTTTGCTTTAACTCCGCAATTGTTTGATCTACAAAAGAGGCAGGTGTCCAACTAGGAGCGCAACCAGCGATGTCGACTAAAAAATTCTTTAATAATCTTTTACCATCAATACTATGCGTTACCTCTGGATGAAATTGAATACAATATACGGGTTGTTTAAAAGTCTTTTTCTTAGCTTTAAAAGCTGCTACGGGAATACTATCTGTACCAGCTAGAATTTTAAACCCTGCTGGTATTTTAAAAATAGTATCTCCATGAGACATCCAGACTTGCGAGTCTTTTTTGATGCCTTTCAAGAATGGATCCTTTTTAACTTTTCCTAATTTGGCTTTGCCATATTCTCTTTTTTCAGAACGTTGTACACTGCCGCCCATCTTTTGAGCGATGTATTGTGCGCCATAACAAATTCCTAAGACAGGCTTCTTTCCAATGATTTGTGTTAAATCTATCTGCAAAGCTTTTTCATCTGTCACAGAAAAAGGACTTCCTGATAAAATGATTGCCTTAATCGAATCATCTATAATTGGAATTTTATTATAAGGAACAATCTCGCTGTAGATATTTAATTCTCTAACCCGTCGAGCAATTAACTGGGTGTATTGAGAGCCAAAATCAAGAATGAGTATTTTTTCGTGCATCGGTGAGTGAATTAAAAATAGGTTGAAGAAACAAATGTAGTGCTAAGAAAAGTGCTTCCAGAACTTAAAGTTCTGGAAGCACTAGAATTAAAAGGATTATTTATTGAATTCGATTAATAATCGCCTAATGTTTCTGGCAACTGAGCCAAAGCCTTTTCCGTCTGTTCCGCATTAGGTGCTTTTCCATGCCAAGCATGGGTGTGCATCATAAAATCAACGCCTTGCCCCATTACTGTTTTCATTAAAATGACAACAGGCTTGCCATTTCCAGCTTTTTTCTTTGCCTTATTTAGGCCATTAATCACTTTCCTCATGTTATTACCATCCATGGTCAGCACTTCCCAACCAAAGGCACGGAATTTTTGCTTTAAATCGCCTAAATCCAAAACTTCCTTAGTTGGCCCATCAATTTGTTGATCGTTCCAATCAACCGTAACGATTAGATTATCTACTTTATGGTGTGGTGCAAACATGATGGCTTCCCAATTTTGCCCTTCTTGTAATTCCCCATCACCCGTAAGGGCATATACCAATTTATCATCTCCATCAAGCTTCTTAGCCAAAGCAGCACCAATTGCTACAGACATTCCTTGTCCCAAAGAACCAGAAGCAACTCTAATGCCAGGCAAACCTTCATGCGTTGTAGGGTGACCTTGCAAACGAGTATTTAACTTTCGGAAAGTGGCTAATTCTTCTACAGGAAAATAGCCAGCTCTTGCTAATATGCTATAAAATACAGGAGAAATATGTCCATTAGATAAAAAGAAAAGATCTTCTCCTTTTCCTGCCATATCGAAACCAGGCTTTCTATCCATGATTTCAAAATAAAGAGCGGTCAAAAAATCAGTACATCCAAGAGAACCTCCTGGGTGACCGGTACCTGCTGCATTTACTTGACGAATAATATCTCGTCTTACTTGAGTAGCAATATTTTCTAATTTCTTAATAGCTGCCATTATTAATTAGGTATATGAATAGTGAATTAGATTTAAGATTTTACCCTAATTTATTGAATAATTAGAGCAATTGGATTAGGGGAACTTTAAAATAAGGTGCGAAAGTACGAAAGTGTAGAAAGGTTTTCAAAGAAAAAGGGTAAATTCTTAATCTCGACTTCAACTTCAAAAATGGAGAGATTTACAAAAAGTCACCGTTCTCACTTCTCTGCCCGCAGTAGGCAGGGCTAATCTCTTTTCCTAAAAAAATAAAAGGACAACCCGAATTGAATCAGATTGTCCTTCTAATATTAGTAAACTATAAAGTTTTGATTAGAGGTCTCAACTAGTTTACAGAAGCCGCCAATTCTTTACCAGGCTTAAACTTGATAACTTTTTTAGCTGCAATTTGAATAGCTTCTCCTGTCTTAGGATTTCTACCAGTTCTAGCTGCACGCTCAGAAATAGAGAAAGTACCAAAGCCTAACATAGCAACTTTGTCGCCATTTTTAAGTGTAGTTTCGATATTTGCTAAAACACAGTTTACTGCTTCTGTAGCTTGTGCTTTAGTAAGGTTAGCATCTTCTGCTACTTTGCTGATTAAATCTCCTTTGTTCATTTTAAAAATTTTAAATGTGCGTTGAAAAAAATCGGTCGCAAAACTATAGGGTTCACTTTTCAAAACAAAATTTTTTTAGAAAAATAATTGTAAACCCTTTGTCTATAAAGCTTTTAAGCGATTTGTATAATTTTATAACAATGCAAATATAAAGGATATTTTTTTATTAAAACAAATTGTTTTTGAGTTATCTTTAATTTTTTATTAATTTATTTTAAAAAAAATGATATATTTAATGATGAAAATTTAGAAGATAGTATGTGTTTTTCCTTGAATTTCAAGTTATTACATAACAGGGTTTTCGTATAATTTAAGTGTTTTATATATTAACTAAATTTTATAATTATTTTTTATTGATAACTAATTCATTGCATAGCATTAGTGTAATGTTTTTTAGAATTATCTGTTTTAACTTAAAAAAGTTACTAACATTTTTAAAATATTGACCATTCCATTGCTGAAAATGAAATATTTCGAAGCAAAAAGAATGCTATTCGTGTTTAATAAATGTTAAGAATCCCTTAAATAATTTAGTAATACGCAACCTAAATAATAAGAATTTGTCTATTATTTTAGTGAATATTATATATAAAAAGAAGTGTTTTTACGTTATTTTGATGAACTATTCTAAACATTTGTTCCGTTTTTATAAATTGACAAATAACGCTAAATTACTTTTATAAAACCATTTTCAGATTATGAGATATCTCCTTACCTTTTGTTTATTGACTTTTTTTAGCAGTCTACCACTATTGGCTCAATGCGATGATTGCTATGAGACGCCCTTTTTAGGTGTTTACTCAAATGGTATTTCTAGAAATAAAGCGAAGAAACTTAAATTTGAAAACAGCGAGGGGAGTTATGTCACAGGTATTATTGGCAATACCGCTGCCGAAAAAGCTGGTTTACAACCCTTTGATTATATTTTCGGTATTGATGAATACCGAACCGATAATGGTCGTTCGCTTACTTATATTTTGAAAAAATACGATCCAAGAGATGAAGTGACTATCCATTATTATAGAAATGGCAAAAAGCAGCAGCAAAAAGCTAGATTAGGAAAAAGATCAGATGCAGAATATAATAAAAGAAATAAGCGAGAAGACCCATTCTTAGGAGTTGAACAGAGTAATCGAAATTGGGATGAATCTATGTTTGGGGTTAGAGTGAATGTAGTGGATAATTCAACGGCGGAATCAATAGGGCTGGAAAATGGGGATTTGATTACCCATATTAACAGTTTCCCTATACTCGATTGGACGGATATGGGAACAGCTATAGATATGATGGAAGTTGGGAATCAAATGAAGGTGACCTACATAAGAAAGGGCCAAACTAGAAATAGTAGTGGTACGATTAAATCATTGGCAGATACAAAGTATAATTCAAGTTATAGTAATTCTGATTCAGATAACTGGAACGAAAAGAAAGGAAAATCAAGTTATAGTTATAGCTATGATTCAGATGGAAGAAAGAAAACGAAGGTGGAGGTTTGGACAAAATCTGATGCTGATGATAATGATGCTTATAATGAACCAGAAACCAGAAATGTAGCTGGGATGCAGGTAAATATGAACGACTTATCCAATGCTACTATCGGGCAATTGAATGAGCGTTACGACCTATCTATTTCCGCTAGAAATAATTTGTCTATTAGTAATTTAACAATAACACCAAATGCTAAGAAAGGGCAATTTGATTTAAAATTTGATGTAGCAAGTAAAGGGAATACCATAGTAGATATTTATAATGAAGAGGGCAGAAATATTTATAATTATGATTTAGGTAGTTTCTCTGGAGACTTTGAAGATACGGTTGATTTAGCACAAAATGGAACAGGAGATTATTACCTAATTATCCGTCAAGCCGAAAAAAGTATAGGAAAAACCTTAAATTTAAGTAGAGGTTAAGCTAAAAAATAATCCTTACGTAAGGGTTTTTCTCATTATTTCAATAGCCTAGGAGCTGTGTAATTCCAGTAAATAGCGCTTTGAAAAATGTATAGGGGTTTATAGTTAAAGTTCGCTTTGCTGTAAGCCCTTTTTGTTTTGGGGAAAGTTTATTAGTTTAGCGGTTTTGAGTAAGATGAGTTTTATGAGATTTATAAGGGAATGAGTTGATGAGGCAAGGAGTTCATAATACAGTAGGAAGTAAAGCTTTGGTTTTTAATATCAAAATTTTGCAAAATACACAGGTCTCTGAACAACCTCATTTTTGAGTTCAATTCCATTCATTAGACGGTCAGCTAAAAAAGGGAGAAAAGGCTATAGAAATGTTGGTCATCAATTTTACCTGATTATCTAGTTATCCTACCTCCTCATAACCTCATTTAGGGTTTTCTTATAAAAATGATTTTACAGGAAATCATGTTGAAAACATGAA
>JAFMDF010000014.1 GCA_017857395.1 Bacteroidota bacterium
TCAATCTCAATCTCAATCTCAATCTCAATCTCAATCTCAATCTCAATCTCAAAAAAGGGAAGCAAATTTGAAGAGAAGATGTTTCCTTTCTACCCGATATTCCTAGTCTCCAGACTCCAGACTAGGAGTCAGTATCTAGTCGTCTGACGACTCATGCGATGAGAACCTACAAATCTCACTTTTTTCTACCTCAAAATACTCACATCTCCCTGCAATAAAGTCGTTTCTCCATTTTCAAGCAATAAAATAATTTGATACCAAAAAACGGCAGGATTTAATAATTTTCCTTGAAAAGCCCCATCCCATTTAGGCATTGCATTATTGCTAGTATAAACTAAATTACCCCAACGGTCAATTATTTGGACTTTATTAATCTGTTGAATACTGGTTGGATTAGGTAAGGAAATTTCGAAAAAATCATTGATCCCATCGCCATTCGGAGAGAAAGCATTCGGAATATATACAGCCGTATTTTCGCAAATTGGTAATGAAATAGTAGGACTTGGTAAGTTAATGATGGTAGATAAACGACAGTTCTGGGCATCGGAAATAGTTAATTCATAATCTCCAACTTTTAGATTTGTTGGCGCTAATAGATTATCAACTATTGTAGACCAACTAATATCATAAGGCATTTCCCCGCCAGTTATCATTAATGAAATATTGCCGTCTTCACTTTCAGGACAAGTTGGAGCAATAACCTCATAAGTGAGTTCCATGCCAATATCTGTAACTAAACCCATACCTAATGCCTGACCCTGACATGCCGCATCTGTAAATTCAATTAACTCATACCTTCCAGCTTGATTAACAGGCAATCTAAAATCGGTATCAAAAACATTATCTACTAAAATAGCCGAATCACCATCAATTATATAAGTAAATGACCAAGGAGGCGAGCCCGTAAAAGTTAACGGCAAAGTTATGTCTGCTTGCCCTTCACAATAATCAACATCACCAGAAAGTGTGGCGGTTGGGATTGCTTGAATATTGACCAGAATACTATCCGAAATACTATTTTGACAAAAATCAGTAAGGGTTAGCGTATAATTAGTTGGAACTTGAATTAGTTCAGTTAGACTAGATTCGGTAGAACCGTCACTCCATTGATAATTAAACGGAGGAACGCCATCGTTTATTTGTGGTTGAATAGTGAAAATTTGGTCAGCACAGGCATTTAGTATGGGGAAAGAAATTGCGGGTGGACGAGCATCTGCTAAGCGTAAAGTTGCCTGACTACCACCTTCACATTTGCAAACTTGTTTTAGGTCTAAAGTAATGGTTTCTATATTTTCTATTTCATCATCGAGTAATGATTCGATGGGTAAAACGACATTATTCTGACCAGCGGGAATAATAATAGTGCGTTCAATGGCTTGAAAATCTATACCTTCTAAGGCAGAAGAAGTATTGTCAATTATAAAATCAATTGGTAAAGCTTCATTTCTATTACTACCTGTTGGCCGAGTAAAAACAAATTGCCCATCTGCACAATTTTCATAAGCAATCGTATCTGTGCGATTAGGAACAATTGCTTTGACCTTGGCTAATTCTCCTAAATCAAAACTTTTAGACCGCAAAAAAACAGCCGAATCTAATTTGTCATCCCCCACATCTCCAACCACTAATCGGATATGATAAGTCTCGCAAGGCGTCACCTCAAACCGAGCAGTTAAAGGCACCGTAAATCCATCATATTCGATGGTGTTTACATGGTTTGGACTAAAAGGAGTTTGACAACTATTCGCATCTCCTTCTAATTCATTTTTTACATAACTATCATTATTAAGGATATGATTGACGGTATTAATAGATACAAATTCTTCGGAATCAGGCAGTCGAGCTACGTTAATAGCCCCATCTTTAAACTCGCCATTAATGCCAGGACCACTCACAAAAAAACCAAAAACATCGTTGAAAATAGTACCTACAAATTCACAATATTCTTCGGAGGCAAACACGTATTGAAAAGAAACACGGTTGGATAAAGGGACAAAATCAAATTCAATAACGGTTACATCAAATAATTGATTGGTGGCTATTTTTGATAAATCTTCATCCATTGAGTTATTGGCAAAAGAAGCGGTTGTTTCTACAGATTCATTAGGCCCTTCTGCCAACTTTACATCTCCTGTAGATAGTATAATGCCATCAGGAAATCCAATGACATTACCCGCATTTTCGAATTCTCCAAAACTAACTGGTTCTCCTGATACTTGAATATTACTTACATTCTTACAATCTCCTTTGATGAAAGTTTCTTTGATTAAAGCTATAGCATTACTGTTTTGGATAGTCTGTAAACTTCCACCATTGGATTGAGCGGAGGAGTAACTAAGACTAAAATGGAGTAAAAAGAAGGACAGTAAATGTTTTTTCATTAGACGCTATTCAGATGAGAACTACTATTTCTTCCATAAACCCAAAACTTTTTCATCATTGTTTCCAATAATAATTAGTTCCCCTTTAGGAGTTGCTACGGGTAACATTTGTTTGACATCATAGGGTAAACTAATCCCACTTTCTAAAGGTGCAACTGGTTTAAAATCGCCTTTGCCATTACCATATAACAATAAACCAATGCCCCCATCATTTCTCGGCGTTTCGATTTCTGCGGGATATAGATTACCTGCAATTAGCAAATCTAAATGACCATCTTCATTATAATCATTAGATAGGATACTATTGACAGAAGAAACTTGCGCTGCTTGTGGTAAGGCTTTTAGGGAAAAAATACCATTGCCTTTATTTTCAATATAAACACTTGCAAATGTTTTAGCGGAATAATGCAAAGCTTTTTCTAAAGCATTTGGTGTATAGATGGTGGATAAATTAGAAGATGCAAAAATATTATACGAACCAAATTTTTCTTTTATTTCAGGAATTTGTTCTGCCGAACAAGAGCGACCACGTAAAGGATATTGTTCCCCAAAATTATAATAACTTAAGACTATATCTTTTTTGCCATTATTATCAAAATCATCATAATGTACTTCAAAAGGTGCTATTTGACTGGCTTTATATTTTGCGTTTAAACCTAGATTTCCTACTACATAATCGTCATCGCCATCGCCATCAAAATCATTGGCATGCAAACTATACCACCAACCTGTGTGGTCTATTGGTTGGTCATCCGAAGCGTTGATAATAGATTGTTCCGTCTTGGTTAAGTTGCCATTTTTATTTTCTAAAAAAGTAATAGACATCCATTCGCCTACAAGGATTAAATCTGTTTGTCCATCTTCGTTAAAATCCGTCCATGTAGCATCCGTCACCATGCCGCTATAAATCAAATCTTTTGCTTTCTTATTAGTAATATCTGTAAAAACACCATCATTATTTTGTAGCAATCGACTGATGGCAGGGGAAGGATAAGCCCAGGGGATATGCCGCCCACCAACGAATAGATCTAAATCGCCATCATTATCATAATCAAAAGGTTTGACACAAGCACCACTATCTCTAAATTTAGGCAATTGAGTAGTTGTTTTTTTGATACTGCCATGACCATCATTAAGGTATAAACGGTCTTGGTACATTTTTGATTGAGGCACAAATTCATTTCCTCCGCTAACGATATATAAATCTAAATCTCCATCATTATCCGCATCAAAAAAAGTAGCAGCTACATCTTCATACGCTGCATCAGCCTGTAAACTAGGGTCAGGTAAACCAACAAATTGCCCATTAGTAGTTTGGATAAAAAATTGCCCAGCTTGACCTACCGCACCACCAACAAACACATCTTCCAAACCATCCCCATTTAAATCGCCTTTAGCTAATGCAGGGCCGAACTGTGATTGTTTATGAGGTAATAAAACTTGTTTAGCATAATCATTAAAATCATTTTCCCGATGCTGAAAGTTAATCGGATTGGCGCTAGTAAAAAGCGGTTTTTTAATAGTTTCTTTTGGAACGGTTAAATTGTATTTTGTTCGAGCTACTTTTAAGGTTTGGTTGGCGGTTATATTTGGATAAAAAAATTGTTCTCCATTTGGCCATTCAACCATAACATTGGTTGTTTGTTGTTGCCCCAAACCAAAATGAGCAATATTTTCGCTAGTCGAATACATCCCTCGAACATTGGCTAATTCTATCATTTGCCAAGTATCGCCAAATTGTACTTTGATTTTTACACCAAAAGTCGGTTGGTCTTTATTGTGTATTTCAACCCTCAAATAATTATTATCTGAGGTGTTATTGCTATTGTTTTGGTAAATATGCGCTACTTCATTGATGTTATTCACGACTAAGTCCAAATCGCCGTCATTGTCTAAATCCCCATAAGCGGCTCCATTAGAAAAGGTTTTTGCGTCTAATCCCCACTCCTTAGCCGTTTTACTAAAGGTCAAATCCCCATTATTTTTAAAAGCATAATTAGCTAATGGGGTAGAAGGGATTAATGCCAAGGCTTTATCGAGGTCTAGTATATCAAAAATACCAACCGTCCCAGCATTGGGATTGGCTTTAATGAAATCATCAATCGTTTTTTGCACATATTTAGGGAATTCTTTGGCGGCATCGCTATTCCGAATGTCTCGCAAAAGACCGTTAGTGACATAAATATCCTTATACCCGTCATTATCAAAATCTGCAATCAAATTCGCCCAAGACCAATCCGTACTCGACACACCCGCCATTTGTGCAATGTCACTAAAAGTACCATTTGTAGTCATCGTATTGCCATTATTCAAATGCAAGGCATTAAACATGTACTGATAATGTCCACCTTGATTGACCAGTTTCCAGAATGCCTCAGGGTACATGCCGCCCATATTGGCTTTGAGTCGAAAATTATCTTCTGCCACCATATCCAAAGTCATAATATCCAGCCAGCCATCATTATTAATATCAGCAGCATCGACGCCCATGGAATAATAGGAAATATGACGTAATTGGTCTTTCAATACATCTGTAAAAGTGCCATCTCCATTATTTAAATATAACCAATCTGGTGCTTCGTAATCATTCGTTACATATAAATCTGTCCAGCCATCTTTATTAATATCCGCAGCTATGACGCTATTGGTATAGCCTGCTTGTAATAAACCTGCGGTTTTGGTCACATCTTCAAATTGGCCTTTACCCGTATTTTTATACAATCTTGGCATCCATTTTTCTTGTTTTAAATTACTTCCAAATAAAGGGGAGTAATTGCCTGGATTAGGTGGTTGATTCAATAAAAAAAGATCTAAAAAGCCATCTTGATTATAATCTAAAAAAGTAGCGTGGCGAGTTCTTTCTGAGTTGTTAATACCATATTCGGCGGCGGATTCTACAAAGCTGAGTTGATTACTTTTGGTCGCTGTCGTATTAATGTAGAGCGCATTTTTTCGCAATTCAGGTTGGTCATCATATAATTCTCTAGTTACATAAATATCCAACTTACCATCATTATTCACATCTGCCAAAACGACGCCTGAAGACCAGCCACCATTATTGATAATACCTGCTTTTTTTGTCTTATTTTCAAATTGTAAATTCCCTTTATTGAGGTATAATTGGTCACCCACTTGATTGCCCGCAAAAAATAAATCCGCTAATCCATCTTGATTGAAATCACCAATACCTACGCCACCGCCGCCATAATAATTACTATAAATTAGAATATTATGTGCTTTTTCATCCGTGATGGTATTTTGAAAAGTAACCCCTGTTTGAGTGGCAGACAAATTAGTGAACAGAGATTGTCCAGATAAGGAGTAGTAGGATAAAATAAAATATAAAACAGCTAATCTTCTCATGTATTATTGCTTACAAAAAATCGTAGAATTTGGTCTATTTATATTAACTAATACCGCCAAGATAGGTAATAAAATTTAGTCAATTCTAATTTTAACCATAATAATTTGGTCAAGAAACAGACAAGTAAAAGGTCTTCTGCTCTAAATCTGATAAAAAAGTTTACCTTTTCCTAAAATAAGCTTCATGACTCGATTTAATAGCGCTCTTCATTTTTTAGCCATTTTTCTGTTATTGCTCTCTTGTGATAAAGGTACACCTGCTTTTGTAGATAACCCAGATGTTTGGTTTATTCCCAAATTAGAAGTCTATGAAGGCGCAGGTCGAGATGGTATTGCTTCCGTGAATGAACCTAAATTTACCACCACAGAAGCGACCCAATTTATGGACGAGGAAGATTTAGTAACCGTCTTACAAATAGGCGATGACATCAAAGCTTATCCGCATCCTATTTTAGACTACCACGAAATTATTAATGATGAAGTTGGTGGACTACCAGTAGCCATTAATTACTGTCCTTTTACAGGGACAGGCATGGCTTGGGAGCGCACTTTTAATGGAGATACAACGACTTTTGGCGTAAGCGGTTTGCTCTACAATTCCAACTTAATGCCCTTTGACCGAGCAACAGAAACGATTTGGTCGCAATTAGCTTTAAAAGGAGTTAATGGTGAATTTTTAGGAAAATCAGCGATTGTGCATTCTATGACAGAAATGCCTTGGAGTACTTGGAAAATACTCTTCCCCACAAGTAAAGTTTTGTCAAAAGATACAGGCTTTGATTTAATTTATGGAGATTACCCCTACCTTGATTTTAGAACCAATAATGAATTTTTTGTTTTTCCTGTTAATAATACAGACAACAGGTTGCCTAATAAAGAAAGGGTGTTAGGAGTAATTGGAGCAAATGAAACTAGAGTTTTTCGCTTTAGTTCCTTTACTGAAAAAAATGAAATTCAAGTGATTCACAATTCTTTTATGGGTAGGTCAATAGCTGTTTTCGGTAGTGCCGCTCAAGGAATTATCGGTGTAGTTTCCGCTAGTTTAAAAGATGGAACAACTATAGAATTTTTACCTACAGTCAATGACTCTAATTTATTAGTAGACACCAATGGCAATGAATGGACGATTTTAGGAAAAGCAGTAAGTGGGGATTTAATAGGCACCCAATTAGATATTCCCAAATCCTTTATGGGCTATTGGTTTTCTTTTGCTATTTTTTATCCGAATTTGGATATTTATGAATGAGTCGATTTCTTTTGAATCCCTTGTTTTTAATGAGATTTATTAGTGTTTGTTCTAAAATAAATCGTCGAAGAAGAATTTCCATCCCGATAGCTATAATCTTTTAAAATAAGGTTTGCTATACTAATTCTATTGACCGTAACTATACCCCAAATTCAAAAAAATAAGAAATATAAATGTGTCCGTACACGAAATTAATTAAATAAAAACTTTTTATATACATTTATTTAAATGTAAGTTGGATGTTTAGTTTCTGTTTTATTTTAAGAAAGAAATCAAAATAGACAAATATTTATTTTGGCATTATAAAAAAATTATGCTTTATATTTTAGTTAATTAATACTTTTTAGTTAAAAGTGTTAATTATAAAGAAAATACATTCACAAGCCCTAATTTGGAAACGTTCTATAAAAAAATATGTGTTCGCACACAATTATTTAATATTTTTTACTACATTTATGCGTTAATTACATAATCCCAACTGAACATCTTTTTCATTCTATTTTTAATAATAAAATTATTTGCTTATGATTCAGAGAAACCTATTTCTTTTACTCCTATTTCTTTGTACCAGTACCTCAATGGTCGTAGCGCAAAGAACTGTTTCTGGTACGGTTACCGATACCGACGGAGAGTCCTTGATAGGCGTAAATATTTTGGAAGCAGGTACATCCAATGGAACAGTTACGGACTTCGACGGAAATTACTCCATGCCCGTCTCCGATGGAGCTACCTTAATTTTTAGTTATACTGGTTATGCCGACCAATCTATTCTTGTTGGTGCACAAACAATTCTTGATGTAACTTTAGAAGAGGGCGTTGCGCTCGATGAAATCGTTGTTACCGCTTTAGGGATTTCTAGAGAAAAGAAATCTTTATCTTACTCTGCTCAGAATGTCGAAACGGAGGATATATCCAAGGCTAGAGCATTAAATGTTGTCAATTCTCTTTCTGGAAAGGTATCAGGAATTTCTGTGAGCCCTTCTGGTTCTGGAGTAGGGGGTGCTTCTAGGGTTATTTTACGAGGTAATCGTTCGATTGCTGGAAGTAGTGAACCTTTATATGTAATAGATGGTGTTCCTATTTTAGGAGACCCTTCTGATGTGAATCCTGATGATATTGCTTCTATTTCTGTATTGAAAGGACCTAACGCTGCAGCTCTTTATGGAAACAGGGCCAATAATGGTGCTATTATTATTACAACTAAACAAGGAACAGAAGGAGGCTTCAAAGTTAGTTTAAATACTACTTATACGGGTAGTTCTCCAATTTTATTGAACAATTTTCAAAATGAATTCGCTCAAGGAAATAGTGGACAATATAGTGGATCTTCTGAAGATTCATGGGGTCCAAGAATATCTGGACAATCGGTAGATCATTGGTCTAACGATCCTAACTTCTCTGGTGGAGGCACCTATTCTTTAGCTGCACAGCCAGATAATGTTTCTGATTTTTACCAAACAGGTACTAATGTTGCGACTAATCTAGCCATTAGTGGGGGTACTGAAAAATCACAGACTTATTTTTCTTACACCTTTACAGACGCAGAAGGTGTAGTTCCTGGAAATGCCTTGAAACGTCATAATATCCATTTAAGAATTACCAATAAACTAATGGATAGATTGACCTTAGATGCAAAAGTAAATTATATAAAAGAAGATATAGCAAACTCCATCCCTGGTGGAGAAAATTATGCCAATGCCAATCGACACATTTTAAGATTACCTAGGACGATTAGAACACAAGATGTTAGTATTCACGAGTTTACGGATCCTTCTGGCTTAAATAGACAACATTATTGGAATCCAGGTTCTAATGGTGGCGCAAATCCTTATTGGACTATAAATAGAAATATTAATGAGCGAGACCTTGACCGTATTGTGGCTTTTGCCTCACTTCGATATGAATTAATGGACGGGCTGTCTATTCAGGTTCGTTCGGCTTTTGATAGAGTTAATAGACAAAATGATTCTAGGAATGCTAACGATAGTTATATTATTGCAGATAATGGAACTTTTGATTTAACAAAAAGTGACCAATATGAATGGAATAATGATGTCTTAGCTACTTATAGTAAAAAAGTAAATGAAGATTTAAGTATAAGTTTGAATGTTGGTGCGAATACAAGACGAGAGCGTGGTTCAACTTTAAGAGGTTTTGTTGAAAGAGGTACGGGGTTAATTGTACCTAACTTTTTTGCATTAAGTAATACCAATGACGGGTTTACTGCTAATGATTTTGGGACAACTGGTACCAGTTATCCTAGAGATGTAAATTCTGTTTATGGGTTTGCGAATATTGGCTATAAAGATGCTATCTTTTTAGATATTACTGGTCGAAATGACTGGAGTTCTACTTTACCACGATCTAATTGGTCCTTTTTCTACCCATCTGTTGGTTTAACAGCCGTATTATCAGATTTGACGACGATGCCTGATTTTATCACTTTTGCTAAGTTAAGAGCTTCTTGGGCAGAAGTAGGGAATGATACCAATCCATTCCAAACACTTAGAACAGCTAGTTTAGCAGCAGGTGGAGCGAATGGGTTTTTAAATATTAGTGGTACAATTCCAAACGCTGATTTATTACCTGAAAAGACAAAATCAATAGAAGTAGGGGCCGATTTACGATTTATGCGAAATAGAATTGGATTGGATGTAACTTATTATAAGACGAATTCCGAAAACCAATTATTCTCTGTTGCTTTACCAGTAGGTTCTGGTGCTTCTCAATTTTTTACGAATGGTGGTGATGTTGAAAATAAAGGAATTGAAGCATTGCTTAGCATTTCTCCTGTAAAAACTAAAGATTTTGCATGGGATTTAACTTTCAATTTTACCAAGAATAATAGTACGGTTGTTAAAATTAATGATGAACGACCTAGAATTCAGGTGGCTTCAGATTTTCTTAGAGCCTATTTTATCGAACAAGGAGAACCATTTGGTAATGTATTCTCAAGAGGTTTTGTTAGACAAGTAGAAGGCGATCAAAATAGCCCAATCGTAGTAGATGCAGATGGTATTCCATTAGTAACGGGTGGGCGTACCGTATTGGCAGCTAATTATAATCCAGATTGGTTAGGTGGTATATCAAATACCTTGAATTATAAAAATGCTTACTTGAGTTTCTTAATTGATATGAGAATTGGAGGAAGTGTTACTTCTATGACCAATGCTATTGTATATGGTGGTGGCCATACTGAAGAAACTTTATTTGGTAGAGAAGGAGCAGTTTTTGGAGAAGGAGAATGGGCTAAATGGGGTACTACTGTTAATGAAGATGGTTCGCCAAATAATAAAACCATTACTGCTGAACAATACTGGAACAGAGTGGGGGGTAGAAACGCACCTGTAGGAGAAGCCTTTGCTGTAGATGCTACCAATATTAGATTACGGGAACTAGTATTAGGCTATACCTTACCGATTAAGAATGATCATATTTCTGCAGTAAGAGTTTCTGTTGTTGGACGTAATTTGTTCTTTTTCTCTAATAAAGCAGGAGATTTTGATCCTGAGGTTATTACTACAACAGCAAAACAAGGAGAAGGCTTTCAATCATTTGCTCCTCCGACTATGAGAACATTTGGGGTGAATCTTGGTATTGATTTCAAATAAGTCTTTAAACCGACATTTTATTGACAACAATTTGACCCTTAATTTGGTCTTAATGTTTAACCATCAATATTTTTATAAAAAATTAAATTCATTGAATATGAATAAATTAAAATATTTTTTCATCGTACTGCTGGTTGTTTGTTTCAACCCTTCTTGTACAGATGATTTTGAAGAATTGAATACGAACCCTACCGCTCTGACTGCAGCTAATGTAGATGTTACCTTATTGGGACAGAGTTTTGCCAGAGCTCAATATTTTGCTATGCATGGTTTGCATTGGCGATACCAAATCTCTGCTAACTTATTTGCAGATTTATACAGTCAATATTTTGCTACCACCGCTGCTAACTTTGACTCCGATCGTTATGTGGAAGTTGGTCGGTGGATTGACTTATGTTGGGGTTCTTTTTACGGACAGGCAGCACCAGATTTAAAATTTGTGGAAGACTTTGCTGCTGAAAATGGTTTAGCAGGAGAAGCTGCATTAGCGAAAATATGGAAAGTTCAAGGGTATCATAGAGTTACAGATTATTGGGGCCCTGCGATTTATTCCCAATTCGGAAATGGAGAAACTTCTGTTGCTTATGACAGGCAAGAAGATATTTATCGTAGTTTCTTCCCATTATTAGATGAAGCTATTGCTACTTTGAATGGTATGAGAGGTAGTAATGTGTTTGGTTCTAATGACCAGATTTATGGCGGTGATGTTGACCAATGGATTACTTATGCAAATTCCCTTCGCCTTCGTTTAGCAATGCGAATTAAATATGCAGATCCTGCATTAGCTAAGGCAGAAGCAGAAAAGGCAGTAGCTGCTGGTGTAATGGTTAGTAATGCAGATAATGCTTATATCGCTACTACAGGTAATTCTCTAAACCCATTTTCTACTATAACGAACTGGGGAGAATTTAGAATGAGCGCCTTAATGGAAAGTGTCTTAAAGGGCTATGAGGATCCGCGATTGGCTGCTTACTTCAACCCTGCAGCAAGTGGTGACACAGACGGTGATGGTATTCCCTATGAAGGATTGAGAAATGGTCAACCTAAAGTTGATAAAACACCTGCCTTAAATTCGGATAATTCGGATATGAATACTAAATGGTTACCAGTAGGAAGAGGCGGTGCTAATCCTCCTCATAAAGTAATGACCGCTTGCGAAATGTATTTCCTTAGAGCAGAAGGTGCTTTGGAGGGTTGGAATATGGGTGGCGATGCTCAAGGTTTATATGAGCAAGGTATCACTACTTCTATAGAGGAAGAAACAGGTTCTACTCCTGATGGCTCTTATGTAACTAGTTCAGCTACACCTGCAGCTGCGGATGCTAATTCCCCTCCAACAACCGATATTCCAGTTGCTTTTGAGGCATCAGCTGATAAAGAAAGACAATTGGAGCAAATCATTACCCAGAAATGGATTGGTTTATATCCTGATGGTTGGGAAGCGTTTGCAGAAGTTCGTAGAACAGGTTATCCTAAATTATATCCATTGATTGCAGTAGAAAATGCAAACCTTGGCGTCAATGATATTTTCCGAAGAATGACTTTTGTAGAAAGTGAGTACAGTAATAATGCAGCAGCTACTCAGGCAGCTGAAGGTCTACTGAATGGTGCAAATAATAATGCTACTAAAGTTTGGTGGGACAAAAAGTAATAAGCTGATTTTTAATTCATACGTTATAGTGCCAACTCCCTTTTGGGAGTTGGTACTTTTTATTTTAGTTGTAGATTAAATTCCACAGAACTCTTATGCTCAAGAGAACACTATATCTTTTTTTACCTTGCTTATTAATCGGCTGCCAAGAAGCACCACCTACCACTCTGTTTTCTTCCCTTTCTCCTAAAAAAACAAGCATAAATTTCAAAAACACTCTTGGCGAATCCGAAGCCTTTAACGTCCTAAATTACGGTTATTTTTATAATGGCGGTGGTGTTGCGATAGGTGACATAAATAACGACGGTTTACCCGATATTTATTTTACAGGAAATATGAAAGCCAGTCATTTATACCTTAATAAAGGCAACTTTGAATTTGAAGAAATTGCCCGAAACGCAGGAGTAGATGCACCAGGATTATGGAATACAGGCGTCACCATGGCGGATGTGAATAATGATGGTTGGTTGGATATTTATGTCTGTCGTTCAGCAGCGGCTTTACCTCAAAGAAGAGAGAATTTATTATTTATCAATAATCGAAATAATACCTTTTCTGAAATGGGAAAAGAATATGGGATAGCGGATACGGGATATTCAACTCAAGCTGCTTTTTTTGATTATGATAAGGATGGTGATTTAGATATGTACTTAATAAATCATTCTATCCAAGAATATGCTGGATTTAATCGTTTTTTAAAAAGTTATAAAACTCGTTCCAATCCCGATTATGGGGATAAATTATACGAAAACAATTTGATTGCTGCAGAGAAAGAATCTTTCGGCTTGTTCAGGGATGTTACTCGAAAAGTAGGTATAAAAAATAACGTCTTGGGTTTTGGCTTAGGCGTGGCGGTAGAAGATTTGACGAATGATGGCTGGCCAGATATTTATGTGAGCAATGATTATAATGAAGAAGATTATTTTTATGTCAATCAAAAAGATGGCACTTTTAAAGAGTTGATTCGAGACCATTTTGACCATACTTCGCTCTTTTCAATGGGGTCTGATGTAGCAGATATTAATAATGATGGCTTAGCCGAAGTTTTTACTTTAGATATGTTACCCGAAGGCAATTTTCGACAAAAAATGACTTCTGGTTCGGATAATTATGCTAAAAAAGAAGCTTTATACCAATCAGGCTTTCATTATCAAAGCATGCGAAATATGCTGCATTTGAATAATGGAGATGGCAGTTTTAGTGAAATTGGTCAATTAGCAGGTGTCTCGAATACCGATTGGAGTTGGGCAGCTTTGTTTGCCGATTTTGATAATGATGGTTGGAAAGATTTATTTGTCAGTAATGGCTATAAATCCGATTATACCAACATGGATTTTATGTCCTTCGCTGCTGACGAACAAGTGAAGCAACAGCAAAGTGGACAAGAACCTGCCGTAGCGGATTTATTGTCCAAAATTCCTTCTATAGAAGTAGCCAATTATATTTTTAAAAATAAAGGTGATCTCACTTTTGATAATAAATCCAAAGAATGGGGTTTGGATAAAGCGCAATTATCGCACGGTTCTGCTTATGCTGATTTGGATAATGATGGTGATTTGGATTTAGTGATTAATAATGTCAATGAAGTAGCTACGATTTATAGGAATAATTCCGACCAATTTAACCAAAATAATTACCTAAAAATCCAATTAAAAGAATGCCCTTTAAATCGCGGCTGTTATGGTACAAAAGTAACTATCAAAATTGATGATAAAATTCAAACGCAGACTTTGCAACCGACTAGAGGATTCCAATCATCCGTAGAACCTGTGTTGAATTTTGGTTTGGGAACAGATAGTGTCATTCAACAAATAAATATAAAGTGGCCAGATGGAACGACAAAATTACTTCAAAATACCCCTGCTAATCAAAAAATAACTATCGAATACGACCAAAAAATAAATGAGAACGTATCGCCAGCTATCGCAAATAATGGATTACTGTTCCAAACAATTGCTAATAAAAATGGCCTAAATTTTAAACACCAAGAAAATAATTTTAACGACTTTAAAAGAGAACCCTTATTACCAAATATGTTGTCTACCCAAGGTCCTGCTTTATCCATTGGAGATATTAATAATGATGGTTTAGCAGATGTTTTTATTGGTGGTGCAAAAGGACAAGCAGGACAGCTTTTTATCCAAAACCGACAAGGAGAATTTACAATAACCAATCAACCCATTTTTGAAAATAGTAAAAATAGCGAAGATATAGCGGCTTTATTTTTTGATGCTGATGGCGATAAAGATTTGGATTTATACGTTTGTAGTGGAGGCAATGAAGCCCCACAAAATACAATGGAATACCAAGACCGATTATACCTAAATAATGGAACAGGTCAATTCACAAAAGCAGCTAATTTACCTGTAATGTTAGTCAGCACTGCGGGTGTAAAAGCAGCCGATTATGATAAAGATGGAGATGAAGATTTATTTATTGGCGGGCGATTAGTTCCTGGCCAATACCCGCTAAGTCCACCTAGTTTCATTTTAGAAAATGATGGCAAAGGCAATTTCACCGATGCAACTGAAAAGATTGCTCCAGAATTAAAAAATATAGGCATGGCCACTGATGCTCTGTGGACAGATTATGATAATGACGAAGACTTAGATTTAATGCTAGTAGGAGAGTGGATGCCCATAACAATTCTAGAAAATACGAATGGCCAGCTTACTCATCACTCATCACTCATCACTCATCACTCATCGGGTTGGTGGAATACTCTCGCTGCTGCTGATATGGATGGCGACGGAGATATGGATTACATCGCAGGTAATTTTGGACATAATACCCAAATAAAAGTAAGTAAAAATGAACCTGTTAGTATTATCGTAAAAGACTTTGACAATAACGGTACCATAGATCCTATTACCTCTTATTTTATTAATGGAAAAAGTTGGCCAATGCCACCGAAAGATGATTTAGTAGGACAATTGCCATCTTTAAAAAAGGATTTTCTATTTTATAAAGATTATGCCAATGCGAGCATTGAAAATCTTTTTACTCCCGAAGATTTAGCCGACGCCCAAAAATTAGAAGCACACACTTTTTCAACTAGTTATATTGAAAACAAAGGCAATGGAGATTTTGATATAAAAGCCTTGCCAATAGAAGCTCAATTTTCTCCAACCTATAGTATCTTAACCAGAGATTTTAATGGGGACGGGCATTTAGATATTTTGCTGGGGGGCAATTTAATGGAGACTAGAGTGCAATTTGGTCGCTATGATGCGAGTAAAGGTACCTTACTTTTTGGGGACGGAAAGGGCAATTTTGAAGCAGCTAAAAATTCTGAAATAAGGTTGAAGATTAAAGGGGCAGTTCGGGATATGCAAACTATTAAAATACAGCAGGAAAATTATATTTTAGTCGCTAAGAATAATGATGCCTTACAGTTACTAAAATCAAATTAGGGAATTGGAATTAAATAATATATCAACACGAGTCATCCCGAATTTTTAGTTTCAAGACCTCTCTGAGGTCTTGAATATCATGAAATTCAGGATGACTCGTGTTACCTTGTTAAAAACTGGTAGGTTATTATTTTCCAAGACCCTCAATAAATATTAAAATGCGGTTCATTCAATCTATTTTTATTTTAATTTTTAGTCTTTCTTGTTCCATTAATCTACTCGGTCAATATAAAGTGGATTCTTCCAGAATAGTAAGAATTCTTTCTTTTAACATCCTACACGGAGCGACGGTGAATAATGACTTTGATTTGGACGTAATTGCGAATGCGATAAAGGCAACAAAGCCCGATTTGGTCGCTTTACAAGAAGTAGATTTTATGACCAATCGAGCCAAAAAAATGGATTTAGTGACGGAATTAGCCACCCGTACCAAATTAGTGCCTCTTTTTGGTAGAGCAATGGAGTATGATGATGGAGAATACGGAGAAGGTATCTTATCCCGATATTCTTTTTTAAGCACCCAAGTTCACCCTTTACGATACGAGGAAGGCTATGAACCAAGAACCGCTTTAGCAGCAGCCGTCATCCTAAAAAGCGGAGATACCATACAATTTATTGGGACACATTTAGACCATATTAAGGACGAACGAGTTCGGATGCAACAAGCGGAAGATTTAGTGACGATATTTAAAAATACCAATTATCCAGCAATTTTAGCAGGGGATTTAAATGCGTTGCCCAATAGCAACCCAATGAAAGAAATATATAAAATTTGGACGAAAGGAGACCCGACAAATCAACCTACTTATCCCTCGGATGACCCGACAAAAAAGATTGATTATGTGTTATATCAACCAGCAAATAGATGGCGAGTTTTAGAAACTAAAGTCATTGATGAAAAAATTGCTTCAGACCATTGTCCTTTATTAACGGTACTAGAATTGTTGCCAGGAAGGTAATAACAGTAACAGCCTATCTAATTTATTGGGTAGTGGCTCAATTCATAAATGATTGGCAATTTAATATTTAGGGTTGCGATGTTGCCTTGTTGTCATGTTCTATTCATAACAAGGCAACAGGGCAACAAGGCAACATCGCAACAGGGCAACATCATAACATCGTAAATTAAATTATCAAAGACTGATAAATACAATCCATGCAAAACGACGACCAACTCTTCCAACTAATGAAAACCCAATTATTTTCTGCCGTGATAGGAGATGTCATGGACAAACTGGGTTTTTTAAATCAATTCCTCTCGCCAAAAATTCAGCCTTTAAGAGAAAATATGCTAATTGCTGGACGAGCCATGCCTGTCCTAGAAGCAGATGTATTTGCAGAACAATCTACCTCTGGTCAATCGCCCTTAATGGCTAAACCTTTCGGATTGATGTTAGAAGCTTTAGATGATTTAAAAAAGAATGAAGTATATATCTGTGCAGGTGCTTCGCCCACTTATGCTTTATGGGGCGAATTGATGAGTACTAGAGCGATGAAATTAGGCGCAGCAGGAGCGGTGATGGATGGGTATCACCGAGACACCAAAGGCATTTTAAAATTAGGGTTTCCTACTTTTTCTTACGGTAATTATGCCCAAGACCAAGGCCCAAGAGGTAAGGTCTTAGATTTTCGATGTACTATCGAAATGAATGGGGTCAAAATCCGACCAGGAGATATTGTTTTTGGAGACATAGATGGGGTGTGTATTATTCCACAAGAAGCAGAAGAAGAGATTGTCAGATTAGCCATAGAAAAAGCCAACGGAGAAAAATTAGTAGAAAAAGCCATTCAAAATGGAATGAGTGCTTGTGAGGCGTTCGCCAAGTTTGGGATTATGTAAAAATAGGTATAAAGGCACAAAGGTAAAGAGGTGCAAGGGTTAACCCTCCTCTTTACCTTTGTACCTCTTTACCTTTGAACCTTTTTAATATGGATTTAAGTCATTTAAAAGTATTGGTAACAGGAGGCGGAGGCATCGGTGTAGGAGCGGGTGTCTGTGAGGCACTTGATAACTTTGGTGCAACTTTAATTATCAATGAACTAACTAAAAAGAAGGCCGTCAAAGCGGCCAAAAAATATAAAAATGCCATTCCTGTAAAAGCAGACCTCCGCGATGGAAAAGCCGTCGAGAAGATGTTTAAAAAAATCCGAAAGAAAGTAGGTGTCATTAATGGCTTGGTGAATAATGCAGGGGTTGGCTTAAGCAAAGAAGTGCAGGAGATAGAAGAGGCTGAATTTGATAAGGTATATGGGGTAAATGTCCGAGGTGCATGGTTGGTTACTAAATATTTTGTCCAACAACTATTGGATAACAAAACAGTAGGGAATATCGTTAATATTTCTTCTGTTCATGGTTTTGCGAGCCAACCAAAATATTCTACCTATGCCAGCACAAAATCGGCGATAGAAGGATTTACCAGAGCTATTGCTTACGAATTAGGCAAGCATAATATCCGTTGTAATTGTATCGGACCAGGCATGGTGCATGCTGAACAGAACTATGATTTAATCAAAACATGGACACCAGACCCCCACAAATGGGTGCAAGATTTTGTAGATAACCAGCAAGTATTGCATCACTTTATTGAACCTGTTGATTGTGGCAATATGGCTGCTTTTTTATTATCTGATTTAAGTCGTTCCGTAACAGGGCAAACTATCTATGTAGATGCTGGTAAAACCATCATGTTGTTTAATCGGGATTATGTGAATGGTTAATAATCCACCTCATAAATCCACTTCCCATAGCCCATTTCACCAGCTTCACTTTGCACGACTATTTCAATCTGAAAAGTTCCTAAATCATCCGATTGAAAGAAGGAGAAATCTGTCTTTCCAGTACTATCTGTTTCCAATGCTGGTTGCCAATAAATCTGCGGCCGCAGTGTCGGTTGAGCCGTTGTAGTATTGGGGTCAAATATTGGGAAGTTCACGACTCTTTGATAACCAGAAATATCAAAAATATTACGTTCTTCTCTTTCGGATAATTGAGTATTTCCTTGTTTGGTCTGAATAATAGCGGTTCCATATTGACCTATAGGTCCAAATTGTTTACGCAATTTTTTTAGGTCGCTAAATACATCCAAGTATTCTATTTTAGAAAGCGCTATTCGAGCCACAAAATCAGCATTTCTAGTTAATTTACCATCTATGATAAAAAGAGGCGGGCGAGGATTTTTTTCGTAATCCCCATATCTTTTTACCTGAAAATTGGCTTTATAAGTAGCTTCTTCGGTTAATTGGAATTTAAGCGCCGATTGTACTTCTGTACAAAAAGTAGGTAAATCTTTAAAGGCATTATAAGTTTGTATGGCTATTCTTCTATAATCAGTCCATTCTTTAGGCGTAAAATCTTCTAGGAGTTGCTCTATCGAGCATTCTTGCGTGTCATAATATTGATAGGCTTTTTTCCGTAATTGGCTTAATCGAAGATAATTAGCTATGGTTTTATTATAAGGTAATGGATTGGTTTTACCCACTTCAAATTGTTCTTGAAAAATGATTTGCCTATCCATTGATTCATAAGCAATAAATTGAATGGGTTTACGTCCATAAAACTCGGCCAAATCTATTAAAAAATACCCTTGTTCATCCGTCCGATTATATTGTAATAGTTGCTCTTTGGAAGAATAATAGCCTAATAAATTTGATTTTACTGGTTCGCCTGTGCTAGTATTTAAAAAACCTTTAATGGCTAGTTTTTGCTTTAAAGCAGTCGGCGGAATAGCCCTTATAGGCGTAACTATCAAATTAGGTAAAGCGGACGTTCCTGTTAACAACACATCTTTAACAGAAATAGAAATGGTCGCTTTTACAGGTTTACCTAATGCATCTTTTACCGATATTTGTCCCGCTACTTTTTCTCTTTTATGCACCTTTTCTGGATAGGTTAAAATAACTTGTAATTCACTTAAATTGGGTGCTTTTTGTGCGGTGATGACTTCTGTAACTTCTGTATTTTCACTAATTGAATTTTCCTCTAAATCATTATAAATAGGAATGGTAACCTCGGCTAGTCTTACCAACTTTTTAGTTTCCTTTGCTGTTCCAAAAAGTAATAAATGGTAGTATCCAGATGGAACAGTAAAAGGTAGTTTATAATGCCCATGGAGATAGGTCTGTCCTTCATTTTTTAAGCAAATATCATTGATTAACAGCCCTTCTTCATTGACAAACTTTATGTCAAAACTAACGTCCTGTTGTCGGAAAATTTCAGGCAAATATATTTTATACCAAATTATTTCACCGCTTACATAAAAGGATTTGTTCAGGTGAATAATGCAATTATCAGTTGGACTGTTTGCAGCATTTACCTGAAAGGGTAGCATCAAAACTAATAGGATATATAGGAAATGAGTTGGTTTCATTTTATAATTTATTCAATGTTTCTGATTGTAACGGATTGCGGAGATTTCAAATATTAACCCCTTTAGGGGTTTTATGTCGGTAGAAAATGGAGGTTCACCCTGATTTCATCGTGCCTTTAGATACGGAATGTGACACAATGTAAAGGCACACCTTCAACATAATCATCAATTAATCCAAAAGTCTGGTTTATTTACAGTACTTCCTGCCTTTAATAGGCAATTTCTACATAGATTGGGTTGTGAATTAAAGGTTTCTCTATCAGCTACTTCTCGGCACATAGGCGTGGGAAACTCTGCTTCGTCTTGGCTGATAAATATCCTGATAGAATCTTCCATCGTTGTATAAAAATAACCAAAAACGATTTCAGCTGGATTTTCCAATTGCTTAAAATTGCCCCTAACTATAGCAGGTAAGGTTTCAAAAAAACTACCATCTCGGTCGATGATAGTATTTAATTCTTTCCAATATTTAAACGCCCCTTCACTTAGGGATTGTTGAACAATTTTAAGGTAAAAACCCCGATAAAATCGAAAATCTAAAGGTTCTTCTAACAGGAAATGATTGTTTAAAATCGGTTGGGCAGCCTGATTTCCATCGAAAACGACTACTTTATCTAAATTTAAAGGATCAAAATTATAGCATACATTGACTGGTTTAAGTGGTTCTGTAGCAATAGCAGATTCAGGAAACCTATAAGTCCCTTCAAATTCCCATTTTAAGAAAGAACGATTGGGATTATTCGGTAATTCCAGCGGCGTATCGAGAGTGATTTCTAAGAATAACCTAGATTCAATATTTTCTAAATCATCCAAAACAGGTCGCTCTATCACATTTTTGTGTACCGCCTTAATGGCAGGAACCCCTATCAGCGGCTCTAAAGTAGACTCATAATTCCGGTTATTAGGAAGCTGAACAGTCACCTGATAAGACTGTCCAATTTCAATGGGCATAGTTGGATGATTGGACGGTATTGCCAATTCATAAGAACCGATTGTCGTCATCGGTATTGCGACTGCTTCGCCATTTGCAGATTTTAGCAAGACGATTGCGTCCACAATAGGAACAGGAGAATCTGATGGGGAAAAATCGGATAAATCAGAAATAGCTAGACTAACCATCGAAGGCGTACCATAACTCAATTTTCCTCGAATCATAATGCGGTCTAAGGTATTCTCAGAATTAGCCAAAGGAATTTCATCCAAACAAGCAAAATAGCCTAATGCTAAGATGCAAACTAGGAGTATTTTTTTGTATACTATTTTAAAATTCATATAGGATTTTCTTTCAAGACCTCAGAGAGGTCTAATGTCTTTAGGAATGGTAAGGATTTTGACATTTCCCGACCTCAGAGAGGTCGCATGTAAAAGATAGAACATATGACCTCTCTGAGGTCATGAAATTGGAAAATAGCCTATTCTCTAAAAATATATGACCTTTCCGAGGTCAAAAGCGTAAAACCTTCCAATATTTGTATATATTCGGGATGACTCCTATTTAAATCCCTTTTCTTGATTTGAACTTCATATCGATTCAAAATTAAAAGTAATAGCAGGAAAAGCATTTCCCAAAATAGATAATCTATTAGCCTTTGGACTTTTAAATGGTTTTTGACTATAGAACACCGAAAAAGCATTGCGTCGACCATAAACATTATAAATAGAAAAAGTCCAACTGGTTTTAAATTTTTTACCCTTTTTATACCCTTTTCCTCTGGTATAGGCAAAATCTAGTCGATGGTAATCGGGAATACGAAATTGATTTCTTGTCGAATAAATAGGCACGACTACCCCGTTATTTTCCTGATAGCTGGCAATAGGAACAGTAGTCGGTCGGCCACTTGCATAATTGAAATTGAAGGTAAAGGTATTCCGTTGATTGGGTTGCAAATTAACTAGCAAAGAAATATCATGTGGTTTATCCAAATTGCTCAAATACCATTGCCCCTCGTTAATACCTGCCACTTTCTGGTCAGAACGGGAAAAGGTATAACTAAGCGCACCATGAATGTTACCTGTTGTCTTTTTGATACTCATTTCTAAACCATAAGACCGTCCAATCCCTGATACTAATTGAGTTTCAATTTGTTCATTTACCGTTAAATTTGCAAAATCTATATAATCAAATAAGGGGTCGATACTCCGAAAGTAAGTCTCCATAGAGGTTTCCCAAATATTGTTGTCAAAATTCCTAAAATAGCCTATGGAAAAATTATGGGCTCGTAATGGTTTAATGTAAGCATTGCTTAATTGCCATTGGCTACTTGGGGTAGCTGTATTGGTATTGAAAATCTGATTTAAATATTGTGCGGTTCGACTATATCCTGCTTTAATAGAGGTGCTGGCATTCAATCGGTATCGAAGGGAAAAACGAGGTTCTAATTGAGTATAAGTGGCAATCGACTTTCCTTTTTCAAAACGTTGATTCCCTATCGTTGACTCAAGTGTTGGAGCGGTTTCATCTACATATTGAAAAACGGTCTTGGGACCAATATTTTGATAATGACTTAGCCGTAGCCCAGCAGAAACTAACCAAGCAGGCGAAATTGCCCAATCTGCATTGGCAAATACAGCTGATTCTAAACTTTGTTCAAATTCTAGACTTTTTGGGATTATTTGAGAAATAGTACCTCGTGGTCGAATAGCCCCAGGTTCCACCCGATACCAAATACTAGAAAATCCACCATGGATACTTAATTTTTTAGTAGGTAGAAAAGTCACGAGTTCTTTTAGTTTATAATAATTCAGATTAATATCCAATTCAGAAGCATTGGTGCCGCCTAGTTCTAATTGAGTACTTTCGTAACGACTTGTGCCCACAGATAATTTGGAAAAAAGTTTTTCTGAAAAGGTCTTTTTATAAATTAATTGGGCATTTTTAGTTCCATAATCAAATCCAAAATCCTGATTAAAACCGAAATTATCATGACTTGCATAAGCCGAGAATATCAAGGTATTCTTTTCATTAAACCGATGCGTAAAATTTAAATTGGCGTCGTAAAAAAAAACGGTACTTTGTTGAATTTCTGGCACTTTTATCAAATTTAGTACCCAATCGGAATAGGTTGACCGAAATCCTGCAATAAAGGAACTTTTACCTTTTATAATAGGCCCTTCCAAACTCACCCGACCTGAGACTGGGCCAATACCTGCCTTTACCTTGACTCCTTGAAAATCTCCATCTCGCATTTCTACGTCCAAAACTGAAGCTAATCGACCACCATATTGAGCGGGCATACTCCCTTTATAGAGCGTTATTTTTTTAATTAAATCGGCATTAAAAGTGCTAAAAAAACCGAGGGCATGCGAAGAATTAAATATAATACCTTCATTTTGTATCACTAAATTTTGGTCTACCGCACCTCCTCTTACATTAAAACCAATCGCCCCCTCTCCTAAGGTACTAACACCTGGTTGTAATAATAGCCCCTTTATAATATCCGTTTCTCCTAAAAAAGTAGGTAATTTTTTAATAGCTGCCACATCAATATTCGTCAATCCTATTTGGGCATTATCGACATTAAAATCCGCCGTTTTTGCGGTAATAATTACCTCGTCTAAATCGACTGCGCCTTGACTTAAGGTTAAAGCAATAGCGCCATTATTATACACCTTAATCAGTTGATTTAAATCTTCATGTCCAAGGTATTGGATTTGTAATTCATGTTCTCCTAAAGGCACTTCCAACCTAAAATGCCCTTTTTCATCTGTAGATACCCCTTGATTTAAATCCGTGATAAAAACAGTTGCGCCAATAATTGCTTCAAGCGTACTTTCTGCTTGTACAGTTCCTTCAATAATAGCTTTTCCACTTGGATTTAAATTATCAATGGCGCCAATATTAATCGTGTTTTTATTTGCTAGTTCCTCTTTGGTGCTAACTGCTTCCAAAGTTTGATAATATTCAGCGGTATATCCCTCTTCAATAATTTTAGCAGGTAGAATCAATATCCCATAAGAACGGTAGGCTAAGAAACCTAACTCTGTTTCCTTCAATAGTTCGGGTAATACAATAGAGAGCGGTTTTAAATCAAAAGCAATATTGATAGGTTGAGTTGGAAGTGCGGATGCTTTGTAAAAAATCGAAATTTGATTGGTTTGCCCTATTTTTTCAAGAATAGAGGAGATGGGTTGATTTTGAAAATTTTCCGTAATTTTAGTATCCAAAATAGATTGCCCTTCTGCCAAAAAAGGAATTAAGCATATCAGCAAAATTAGGATAGAAAGCGGATTTTTTGAAGCCATATAAGATTGGTCAAAATAGCATTAAACTTGTCCAAATATAATACTATTTATAGACAAGTTCGCCAAATCATCAACAATTCTTTTGAGTAAGTTCACTAGATTTTTTACCATAAATACTATATTAGCGATGGATAATTGTGTACGTACACATAATTTTACTAAATTTGACTGATTTCTGCCAGTATGCTTTTGAAATATTTAATACAATCCTATCAATTAATTGAATTATGATTATAAAATCATTCACTTGTTACGAAGTTATTGTTCCCGCTCATGAAGGCGTCATCGAAAGCAAAGGCATCAATAAGCCCTTGCATAAATTGCCTAAAGGCGCAAAATCGGGTTGGTCACTCCAATTTGATGAACTGCCCAAATTGGTGCTAAAAATGGAATTGAGCAATGGCATCATTGGCTGGGGTGAATGTTATCGAGACCATAATTGGCAAGTTGTCAGCGACATTATTAATGTGTTACTGGGTACAGATATCAGAACATTAACGCTACAAAAACTCCCTTTTAATTTTTGTAGAGAATACGATGGTTTTGAATGTGCGATTTATGATGCTTATGCCAAAGCACATAATATGCGGGTGGTCGATTTATTGGGAGGCCCTGTGCAAGATAAAGTTAGAGTTGGTGCCTGGTCTAGTCATCGAAGGTTGGAAGAAATAGGAGATTTAGCTAAGAATTTTGCCGACCAAGGTTATGATTGTATCAAATTCAAAACAGACTTAGAAGATGATGTGAAAGGTTGGTGTGAAAGTATCAAAGCATCAGCGCCTAATATGGAAGTTATTTTAGATCCAAATGAGCGGTGGTTATATCCTGGAGAAGTCCGAAAAAGAGCAGATGCACTAGCAGAAGTAGGCAATGTTTTATGCTTAGAAGACCCACTTCCACGTTGGATGTTATCCGAATATGCACTATTACGACAGTACAGTTCTGTGCCTATCGTATTGCACGTTTCTCTGCCTTATATTTTGCACGGTCAACGTGTGAAAGATGCCATTCAAGCCATTCAAGCAAAAGCAGTAGACGGCTATAATTTTAATGGAGGATTGGCTAATTTTCAACGCTTAGATTATATCGCAACTGCGGCAGGCTTGCCCTGTTGGCATGGTTCAGAAATAGATTTGGGTATCTTGGAAGCGATGTATTTACATTCTGCCGCTGCAGCCGCTTCCTGTATTTGGCCAAGTGATATTTTTGGTCGGATGATTCGAACACATGATTTACTAAAAATACCATTACATTTTAAACCGCCTTATGCTTATTTACCAGAAGGCTTAGGCTTGGGAATAGAAGTGGACGAGGATGCTATTGCGCATTTTCAGGTTGCTAAAAAAGAATTTTCTTAAGCTGTCTGTCAACTGTAATACAACTCTCTGAGTTGTGCAACGCTAAATATACAATTATGGATAAATCAAATTATAAAAACCCTTTCCCAAAAGACAAAGACCGTCAGCAAATTTGGGAAATGTTAGTAGAAAGAGACATTATTGCTTTTTGTAAAGAAGATTGGGAGATGGTCAGTAATGATTTTATAGAGCGTAATTTTATGGGCGTAGATGCTCGAAATTTACACAATCCCGATTCTTGGCGCATGAATTTTTCTGACCTAGAAGAATACAAAACCGTTTGGTTAGAACAAGCTGCCTTGTTTGTGCAAACCGAATGGGCGGATGACCCCGAACAAGCACTTTATGAAGCGACTACTTTAAGAGATATAGATATTAAAGGTAAGAGTGCTTTGGTGCATAAAAAATTTGATGGCTATATTACCAAAAAAGATGGCACAAAAGATAGGTTAAATTGGCAAACTTTATACTGCTGTCGAAAGGTAGGAAGTCGTTGGAAAATAGCAGGCTTTACAGGCTATATGCCACATCCAATGGGTTTCGGTGCAGAGACAAATACCCCTGGGAAACAGATTCCAGAAGGTGCTTCTCAACATGTAACGGCAGGTCCTTATTCTCCTGTTTTGCAAGTAACACCAGGGCAAATAGTGGTCATTTCTGGTCAAGCAGCGATTGATAATAGTGGAAAAGTAATCGGCGATACCATCGAAGAACAAGCACATTTGACCCTTCAAAATTGTCAAAAACAATTGCAAACGGGAGGAGTAGATTTAAATGATGTCTTTAAAGTCAATGTTTATCTAACAGATTTGGATAACTGGCCAAGGTTTAATGAAGTCTATAAAACTTATTTTAAAGACCCAAAACCTGTTAGAACAGCCGTTCAGACACCACTTTTGTTCACACTTTTAGTGGAAATTGAAATGTGGGCGGTAAAAAAATAGCATTGAGTTGTTGCCGTGTTGCCTTGTTACGGTGTTGAAAATGCAACATGGTAACACCACAACAAGGCAACACGGCAACATCACAACCTCAAAAATATGTACTGGGACCAACTAACATCACCTCAAATAGCGGAACTGGATAAAAACATTCCAGTCATTTTACCCATTGCGGCAATCGAACAACATGGCGCACATTTACCCTTGGCTACAGACCGCATGATTGGGGAACATCATTGCCAGCAATTAAATAAAAAAATCGGCGACAAAGTGTTGATTCTGCCAACTATAAGTGTCGGTTGTTCAGAGCATCATACTGATTTTGCAGGAAGCTTATCTGTCCAACATTCCACCTTTTTAAACCAAATGACAGACATCGCTAATTGTGTAGTGAAATATGGGTTTAAAAATTTTATGGTTTTAAATAGTCATGGTGGAAATTTAGCCATAGCAGGTACGTTCTTAGAAATTTTCGGTTATCGAAATCCACAATGTAATGTAGTGGTAGCAACTTGGTGGAAAATTGCCTTAGAAAAACTAAAAAAATTGAACAAATCTGGACAAGGAGGTGCAGGTCATGCAGGAGAATTTGAGACCTCCTTGATGTTGTTAATTGCACCTAAATTAGTCCAAAAAGATAAGATTGGCAAAAAAACAAATGTGCCTACTTTTGACTGGGCGGAAGGAGATATGTTGGCAGGCGGAAAAGCAGGTTTATACCGAACGATGAAGGCGATGACGCCCTCTGGTGTATACGGAGATGCTAATTATGGTACGAAGAAACAGGGCAAACAGATTACTAAAATAGTGGGGAAGGCTTTGCAAAAAATAGTTTTGGATTTATATGGGAAATAGTTGATGCTTGTCTCATTGAATTAAACTAGCAATCCAACTAAAATTATTGACCGCAAAAGATAGTAGTTTATATCTTAGACTATAACGGAGCGATGCTCCTTAGAGAAAAGCTAAAAAATGAATAAGTCTACAGACAGTTTCGGAGCGATGCTCCTTAGTTTTGCCAAAAGAGCATCGCTCTGACTCTGTCTGTAGCAGAATGTGCTAAAGGATTTCCAAAGGAGCGTAGCTTCGACCCGAATAAAATAGTTGACTTCGACTGGTCGCTATTTTTTTGTGGTTAATAACTGAAACTTAATAACCAGTTCATAATCAATATTATGCGACCAAACTTATATCTTTTAGTACTCTTTTTATTATCCTCCTCATGCAACTCAAACATGAAATCCTACACCGTAAAAAAAATAAAACAAACCATAGAAATAACAGGCAAAGGAACAGATAATACATGGCAAAAAGCCAATGAATTAACGGATTTTTCCTATCCTTGGCGCAAAGAAACCGCTCCACAAACGAGTTTTAAAGCCTTATATAATGAGACCCATCTCTATTTTTTATACCGAGCAACAGACCCCGATATTATCACCAAAGAAAGAGGTTTAGGAGAAAGAGATGCCGTAGATTCTGACCGAGTAGAAATCTTTTTTAAAGCCAATGACGAAATGAATCCTTATTATGCTTTAGAAATGGATGCTTTAGGAAGGGTGCTAGATACAGAGGCTAGATTTCACCGAAATATAGACTATGACTGGGATTGGCCAGAAGGACAGCTACTACTAAAAGCCTCAACGGATTCAAAAGGCTATTGGGTAGAAGGCAGTATTTCTTTCCAGTCCTTGCGCCAATTAGGGATGTATAAAGACGATAATATTTTAAAAGCAGGGCTTTACCGAGGGGAATATGTGACTTTACCAAATGGCAAGGTTGATACTAAATGGATTAGCTGGGTGATGCCAGATTCAGAAGAACCTGATTTTCATATTCCCTCTTCTTTTGGTATCTTAAAATTAGCAAAGTAACTGTAGATGGATTGTCTAGCAATCAAACAATCTTAACAATCAAACAATTTTTCAATCTTTTAGATGACTAACTTTAATTGGTACATAGACGGCAGCATCGTTATAATTTATCTTATCGCCATCATTGCGGTAGGTTTATGGATGCGCCGTTTTGTGCATAATGTATCGGATTATTTAGTGGCTGGCCGAAAAGTAGATTTATATTTAGGAATCGCCTCTTTAGCTGCGACCGAATTTGGCATTGTGACTTGTATGGCGAATGCACAGTTGGGTTATAAATATGGATTTTCGGGCATCACGCCAGGCATCGCTTTAGCCTTAGCGGTGTTTATAGTGGGCTGGACAGGCTTTTGTATCAAACCGCTGCGAGAACAATCGGTCATTACCTTACCGGAATTATTTGATAAAAAATTTGGACAAAAAGTTAGATGGGCAAGTGGCGTCGTCATCGTTTTAGGTGGATTGTTGAATATGGGCGTTTTCCTTAGAATGGCAGGTGATTTTTTGACCGAAGTTACAGGTATTGATACCCAATACTTAGAAATATTAATGACAGGCTTATTGATAATAGTTGCCATTTATACCATTTTAGGTGGGATGTTGTCGGTTTTAGTCACGGATTATTTTCAGTTTATCCTTTTGAGTATTGGACTATTAGCCGTTACCGCTATTTGTTTTTATGAATTTGGTTGGAATGAATTGACCTTACATTTAGAAACAGCTTATGGAGAAAAAGCTTTCAATCCATTCTACCAAGGAACGTATGGTCTGGATAGAATTGCCTTAGATTTACTAGTCGCTTTTGCATCTGTACTAACTTGGCAAACCATGCTTAGTCGAGTATTATCTGCAAAAGATGTTACTACAGGACAAAGAATATATATGGGAACAGCTCCCTTCTTTTTAGTGCGTTTTGCACTTCCCGCTTTCTTAGGGATAGCGGCCTTTTACTATTTTTCCCAAACAGGCAATGCCCCTGAAAGAGAAATCATGGCATTGCCAACCTTCATTGGAGCGATAGTACCTGTCGGTTTAATAGGCCTTTTGATTGCAGGAATGTTAGCAGCAGATATGTCCACCAATTCTTCCTATTTACTCGCTTGGAGTTCGGTGATTTATAATGACGTTTTAGCACCCGTACACAAACACCAATGGTCTACTAAAAAAGCTTTGTTGGTCAACCGATTTTTAGTGGCTGGCATCGGAATTTTTTTACTACTTTATGGTTTATGGTATCCGTTAAAAGGAGATTTATGGGTATATTTACAGGTAACGGGCACGATTTATCTAGCAAGTATGTCCGTCATTTTAATAGCCGTTTGCTACTGGGAAAAAGCTAATGATTGGGGCGCAATGGCAGCAATTATTGTGGGAAGTGCCATTCCTATTACCTTTTTAATATTCCAGGAATTGGACAGTACCAAGGAATTAGCAGCTAGTATTGGCCCTTATAAATCAGGGGTCGCTACCTATTTTTTGACGGCTTTGGCAATGATTATAGGATCATTTGCAAAGCGGATGCTTAAGCCGTAAGTAGAAAATTTAGTGAATTAAGAATCTGTTTTAAGACAGGACTAAAATTTATAAAACTTTAATGTTTTATAAATGTGATTAAAAATAATGGCAGGCGAGTTTACTCAATCTTGTCCAATCGTTTAATTCCGCCAACTATTAACCTTAATGATTATGATAACTAGATTTTTAAACCAAATTGCCATCGTAACTGGTGGTGCAAGAGGCATTGGCAAAGGTATTGCGGAAAGACTGGCAAAAGAAGGCGCAATAGTTTATATTTTTGATATTCGAGCAAAAGAGTTGAAGAAAACAGTCGCCAAATTTAAGTCCCAAAAATTAACAATTAAGGGTCAAATAATAGACATTACTAAAGAAAAACAAATCAAAAAAGGAATCCAAAAAATCACCAAAAAACATCAGCGATTGGACATTATGGTCAATTGCGCAGGAATTGTTGGTGGAACAGGTAATAAAATAGTGGATTATATCACGAAAACCTTTGAAAAAACAATTGCTATTAATTTAACAGGTGCATTTTTATTGACTAAATACTGTATTCCCTCGATGTTGAAAAATAACTATGGACGCATCATTCACCTAACGTCAATTGGAGGCAAAGATGGTAACCCTAATATGGTTGGCTATGCTGCCAGTAAAGCAGGTTTATTCGGTTTGATAAAGGGCGTTGGGAAAGAATATGCAGCAACAGGAATTACCGTCAATGGTATTGCCCCTGCCGTAATAGCAACCGACTTGAATGAAAATACAGACCCTAAAGTATTACAATACATGATAGATAAAATCCCGATGAAAAGATTGGGAACGGTTAAAGAAGTAGCTGCCTTATGCTGCTGGATAGCCTCCGAAGAAGCTAGTTTTAATACTGGATTTGTCTTTGATTTATCAGGAGGGAGAGCGACTTATTAAGGATTGAAGGTATTAATTAGCCAATTTTTTTTCACCTAAAATAAAAAGCATTATGCCCCATACTAATCGTCGTAATTTTTTAAAACTGTCCGCTTTTACTAGCGCATTTTTAGGCTTGCCTTTAGCGGATACTTATGCTAGAGCGACTATCGAAGAAAAACTAGCAAGCATTCGAGCAACTAAATTGGCTCAAGGCAATTCTGTCATGGGACTTAAAGTTGCTCCAATTGAACAAGTAAAAGTAGCAATTATCGGTTTGGGTAATCGAGGGCCTGGACATTTGAACCATTTACTATCCATGCCCTCCAAAGCAAAAGTTACGGCTATTTGTGATATTAGAAAAGAACGGACGGACAAAGCCATGGAAATCTTAAAAAAGCACAATCAGCAACCAGCAGTTTATTCGGGAACAGTAGATGCGTGGAAAGAAATGGTGCAAAGAGCGGATATAGATTTAGTCATTATTGCGACTCCTTGGGAAGAACATGTGAGAATGGGCGTTTACGCTATGCAGCAAGGCAAACATGTTGCTATTGAAGTGCCGATTGCCACCACTTTAGCAGGTTGTTGGCAATTGGTGGATACTGCCGAGGCGACACAGCGGAATTGCATGATGATGGAAAATACCTGTTATGGTGATGAAGAATTGTGGATTTTGAACATGGTGGAAAAAGGTATTTTTGGAACATTAACCTATGCCGAAGGTGCGTACATCCACGATTTAAAAGAATCCATGTTCAGCAAAACCCGCTACTATAATCAATTTAGAATTCGACACCATATTCGACAAGATGGTAACCTTTATCCAACGCATGGCTTAGGACCAGTTGCCCAATATTTAGGCATCGAAAGAGGCGACCGATTTAATAAAATGGTGTCTATGAGTTCTTTACAAGCAGGTTTAACCGAACATAGTTTAACAGTAGAAGGAGATAGTGAATTTTATAATCAAACCGATTTTGTGCATGGAGACATGAATAATTCCTTGATAAAAACGGAAATGGGGAGGACTATTTTGGTTCAACACGATGTTGTCACGCCCCGACCTTATAGCCGAATCAATGCTTTAGCTGGTACAAAAGCTTATCACGAAGGCTATCCCAGTCGCTTATCGTTAAATTCGGTTGGTGGTGGTCATCATTGGTTGGAAGAAAAAGACTATGAAGCGATGCGAACTAAATATCGACATCCAATCTGGGCTAAACTAAAAAAAGAAATCGAACAAAATGGCGGTCATGGAGGAATGGATTTTGTGCAAATGTATCGCCTCATTGATTGTCTGAATCGAGGATTACCTTTGGATATGGATGTGTATGATGGCGTAGATTGGTCGGTTGTCATGCCCCTTTCAAAAGTATCAACAGAGTTAGGCAGTATTCCAATAGATTTTCCTGATTTTACCAGAGGAAAATGGAAAGGTAAACGACCTCATGGGATTATGGCTAATCTGTAGTTGATGCAGCTTAATTTTATCAATAATCCTCAATGAATTGTAACTATTTAGCTTAGGGCAAGAGGCGTAGGGCAAAGGGTTAACCTACTAATAATAGAAAGATTTTTTGGACCTAAATCTTGAAAATTTTCATTTGTATGCTGTCGTATTTCCCTCCGCCCCTTGCTCTATGCTCTTTGCTCTTTGCTGAATAAATTTATCAGTACTGCGTTTTCATGCTTTAAAATTTTGATAATTGCTTATGAAAAGACGAACCTTTATCCATAAAAGCAGCCTTGCTGGAACAGGAGTTTGTTTAGCTCTTTCCCTAATTACCCGACAACAGGAATCACCTATAAAGGTGGGAGTTATTGGATTGGATACGTCCCATTCTGTAGCTTTTACGAAAGTTATAAATGCTGAATCAACTGGTTTTAAAGTAAGCCACGCTTATCCTAATGGAAGTAAGGATATTGAGTCAAGTGTTAGTCGAATTCCAAAATATACGCAAGAAATGAAGGCTTTAGGCGTAACTATTGCGCCTTCCATCGATGCCCTTTTGGCAGAAGTAGAAGTCGTTTTATTAGAAACGAATGATGGGCGACTACACTTGGAACAAGCGAAAGCCATCATTGCCGCCAAGAAACCCTTATTTATTGATAAACCAATGGCGGCTAGTTTAAAAGATGTCGTGACTATTTTCGACTTAGCGAAAAAGCATCAGGTACCTATTTTTTCATCCTCTTCTCTGCGCTTTTCTCCTTCTATGCAAGCCATTAAAGCGGGTAAAGTTGGCGAAGTGATAGGCGCAGCTACCTTTTCTCCAGCGACCATCGAAAAGACACATCCTGATTTATTTTGGTATGGCATTCACGGTATAGAAGCGCTGTTTACCTTGATGGGAACGGGTTGTAAAAGTGTTCGACGGACTTTTTCTAAAGGTACAGATATAGTCGTCGGTGAATGGAGAGATGGTAGAATTGGAACTTTTAGAGGCTTGCGCAATGGAAAAACGAGCTATGGCGGTAGGGTATTTGGGACAGAAGGTATTAGCGAAGCGGGTATTTATGAAGGGTATGAACATTTAGTTAAGGAAATTATGCAGTTTTTTAAGACGGGTATTCCACCTGTAACGGCTGCCGAGACTATCGAAATTTTTGCTTTTATGGAAGCCGCAGAACTTAGTAAAAAACGAAAAGGGAAAGTGGTCAGTTTAGCAAGAGTCTTGAAGAAAGTTTAATCAGGTGTCAGGAGGGCAGCAAAATCATAAATCTTAAATCATAAATCCACCTAGTTCTTACGTGACAGACCTGCCAGTTCCATTCAGGCGGGTTTATGATTTGCAAAACCCAATCTACTTAAATTATACAATTATGAAAAACACCATATCTCGTAGAAAATTCATTCAAGTCAATTCCATAGCAGGCGTAAGTTTAGCGGCAAGTCCCGTCCCCTTTTTTACCAATGGAATGCCGTCTAAAAAAATTACGGTAGCCGTGATGGGCATACGAGGCAGAGGGAATGCTTTAGCTAAGGTTTTTGCGAATCAACCCGATTGCGAAGTGGCTTATTTATGTGAGGTAGACGAACGCTATTATGAAAAAACGCTAAAAGAATTAGCGCCTTTTCAAAAGAAAAAACCTAAATTAGAAAAGGACATTCGGAAAGTATTAGCAGATAAATCGTTAGATGCTATCGTTATTGCTGCACCTGACCATTGGCATGCCCCAGCGGCTATTATGGCCTGTCAAGCAGGAAAGCATGTGTATGTGGAAAAACCCTGTAGTCACAATCCACGGGAAGGGGAATTACTGGTACAAGCTGCCAGAAAGTATAATAAAGTAGTGCAAATGGGTAACCAAAGACGTAGTTGGCCCAATGTACGAGCTTGTATTAAAGATTTACATGCAGGAATTATCGGTAATGTCTATTATGCTACGGCTTGGTATACTAATACAAGGGAGTCTATAGGATATGGAAAAACAACGACTGCCCCCGATTATTTAGACTTTGATTTATGGCAAGGGCCAGCGCCTCGCCGCCCTTATCAAGATAATTTACATCCTTATAATTGGCATTGGTTTTGGCATTGGGGAACGGGAGAAGCCTTGAATAATGGAACTCATTTTGTGGATTTGATGCGTTGGGGAATGCAGGTGGACTATCCCAAAAGAGTCGTTTCTATGGGTGGACGGTATCATTACCAAGACGATTGGCAAACCCCTGATACCCAAACGATTAATATTGAATTTGAAGCGAATAAAAGTATGAGTTGGGAAAGCAGAAGTTGTAATAGTTTACCAAAACATGGTTTTACAGCAGGTATTGTTTTTCATGGAGATGGAGGAAGTGTCCTTTTAGGAAGTGGCAATGCTTATACGGTGTATGATAATGACCGTCAACCTAAAATTATTAAAGAAGTAACAGCAGAAAGTAAGACTGCGGACCAACCCAATCAACGCAATACCCTTGGACCAGGCGCTTGGTTTGATGCGCCTCATGCGAATAACTTTTTACAAGCTATCCGAGAAGGCGAAACACTAAGGAGTGAAATTGAAGGTGGCCATAAAAGCACCTTGCTTTGTCAATTAGGGAATATTGCTTATCGGACGGGTCGCTCTTTAAATATTGACCAACGTAATGGACATATTATTGGCGATATGGAAGCTATGAAACTATGGACTCGAGAGTATGAGCCAGGCTGGGAAATTGTGGTTTAAGAACGTGAAATAAATAATTTGACCACTCACTTAGCAGTGGTTTTACTTCAAAAAATAAAATTATGGAACATTGGTTTTGGTTCGGGTTACTAGGCGTTACTATATTGTGGTACATCATTGTGACAATAGTAGTGGCTATTCGAGGAGGAAAAGATATTAAAGAAATGATAAGGCAATTAAAAAAATGAGTCGTGTATTAAAAGAGTTGATGTTTGTAAGAAAAAATAATGTTGTATTAACCTCTGCGGACTCTGCCTCCTCTGCGTGCAAAATGTAAATTAACCACTTTAAGACACTACCAAAAAATGATACTATGGCAAAAATATACTACGTAGGAGATTGGGCAATTCTAACAGGTCCAGTATTTGCAGAAAGCCCCTTTCAATTTGCGCCCAAAGGACTAGAAATTTTCAACTATGGCGTCTGGTTAAAAGATGCTTTAGAATCTTCAGGAGAACATACCGTTACTTCCGTTCCTTCTTGGGATTTTTATAAACTCGGTCCAGGGGAATTTGAACAAATTATTGAGGATTATGACGTTTTGATTTTTAGTGATTTTGAAGGAAAATTATTACAATTAGCGCCCGATTTTTTTGATAGAAAAGAATTTGGAAAAGGCATTCTAACTTTTCCCGATAGAGCCAGATTAATTGTAGAAGCAGTCAAAAAAGGCAAACGCTGTATGTTTTTGGGTGGCTGGTATTCCTTTACAGGAGAGATTGGAAAAGGCGGTTGGGGAAGAACCTTATTAAGAGACATCTTACCTGTCAAATGTTTGCCGACGGAAGATTTAGTAGAAAGTACCGAAGGGTATTTCCCAAAATTGACTAAAAAAGGGAAAAAAGCTTTAAAGAACCTTGATTTAACAGACATTCCACCCATTTTAGGCTATAATGAAACAATTCCTATTCCAGAAGGAAAAGTATTAATGACTTATAAAGAAACAGGGCATCCAATGTTAGTGACCAGAAAAGTGGGGAAAGGAAAAACTTTGGCTTATACTTCTGACCCTGCGCCGCATTGGGCAGCGAATTTTGTATATTGGAAAGGCTATAATAATTTTTGGTTGGCTTGTTTGGATATATTGTTAAAATAAAAATTTATACCATCTATTTTTTAGCAAATAATACCTTCAATTGAGCAACTGCGGATGCGGCCAATTTCTCACCAGCGCCTTTATCATAAATGGTCGTTCCAGGAGTGGTCTCATACCCTTTGATCATAGGCTTAAAACCTTCGGGTCCTTGACTAAATGAAATTTCAGTTGGAAAATATTTATAATGGCCATTCGCTGTACCGATTACCAGCGTATTTTTATAGGGGGAATTTTCTTTGATATAGACACCAAATTCGTAGAACATTTCTCCGGGGAGACCAACAATAGCCACTTCACCGATTTGAATGACCATTACTTCGAGTTGATCGATTTCATTTTGAACATCATACATATCGACCCACCATTGCGCATATAATTCTTCCGGAATGCCGTCGGGTTGTAATTCGGGCATCCCTTCTTTTTCTACTCTTTTCATTACCTTTTTTGCCCATTCATATTGTTCGTCGGTAATGGTGATTTTTTTAAGGGGCACCTCTTCCCTAGAAATTTGAATACTTCCATTTCCAGAAGCTGGTTCACTATTATTCATTGCAGCTAAGGCAGCCACGCCCAATAGGTAGCCTACCCGTTGGCATTCTTGGTAGGTATCTAAAAAACCTACTTTGTGATCCACTTGTGTAATATTTCCTGAGGGTGCATTTAGAAAAAGTACGCCGAAATCTTCTCCTTTTGCTTTTTGAACGGATTCTGTTAAATAAGAAGGGTAATCAGCTGAATACAGCCAATTATTTCCAGTAAGGGTGGTAGGGTGGCATCCGAAATTAACCAAGGTGTTGGTAGTCTCTCCATTTTGTTCTATGCTTACGGTAATCAATTCGGGATCTTTTCCACCTAATGCTTTTTCTATAAAACCAGGTTCAAATTTTTCCCAGACCATGTGAGTGGTGCCGTCTACTGCTTTTAATCTTCTGTTATGAGAAACTCGATCTTCGATAGTACGCCCAACCATCAGTTCGGCAGGTTCGAGATTTTTATTGGCTTCAAGAATGGCACTTGCCGCTTTTTGAAGATACCCTTTTGCTTCTGGGGCATCCAAATTTGACTTTGGCCCACTATGGGTATGGGTCGCATGGATGAAAATGTTTTCGGCTTTGATATCTGAAGTGGATGCCACATATTCGCGCATCATATCTATTGCATCTACTGTAATAAGGCAAATATCCACGGAAAGAATGGCGGTTTTTTCGCCGCTATTGTCCTCCGCAACTATTGCTTTCCCAAATAAGGAATCGTGAACGCCACGGGAGGCATAATCATCACCACGATAATTGCCTACCAGATCGAGACCTACCCTAGGGGTATAATCTACTTCCGCATAACCAATCTTAAGTCCAGAATTTGGGGTATCCGTTTTTGAAGTTGTTTGTTTGCAGGAGGGAATGATGAATGCAACTATCGCAAACAGCAATACTGCTTTACAAAATTTTATTGTCCTTTTCGTTGTTTTATTTTTCATGTTAAAACGCAGTTTAAAGTTCGTATCCAATTACCTGAAAATATATTATCTATGTCTTTTTGTTGGTATCCTCTATTGCTAAGTATGTCACCAAATTTCTGAAGATCGGCGATGGTATTCATATCGTAGGGGGTCTGTTCCAAACCAAAGAGGCCATCTAAATCACTTCCAAACCCGATGTGTTCACTATTCCCAGCCATTTGACAGATATGGTCAAAATGATCTACCAAATGTTCCAAACGGATCCCCAATTCTTTGGGGTCATCTATTGCCAATTGGAAATCGGGGTACATCATCCAAGTATCCAAAGCGCCCCCTATCATTCCATTTCGCTCTATAATACAGCTTATCTGCTCATCGGAAAACTGACGTTCCCCCGGTACAATGCTTCTGCAATTTTGGTGGCTGGCGATGACTGGACCATGAAAAATATCTAATGCCTCGAAAAAGCCCTTATCGGTGAGATGCGTTAAATCCAATTGAAGGTCTAGTTGATTCATTTCCATTAACAGCTCTTTTCCTAAAGCGGTCAATCCACTACCGTCAGAATGAGTACCTGCGGCATATCTGCCAGGACCGAAATGGGAGATTCCGATGGACCGTAATCCCATTTCATGATACATGTGTAAATAATCTAAATTGACGATGGAATCTGCCCCTTCAAGGGCAAGTATATAGCCAACAGGCTTTTTTTCTGTAGCTGAGGTATTTTTTAACCAGCTATTCAAATGTGTGGATAATCCGTTTTTTGTGTTAATCTGAATCATTTCTCCCAAGGTTTCCATTTCACGATACCATGCCAATTGACATTGAGCGTAAGCGTAGGCTTGTTGTGGGGAATGCCACCCTGGTAGCGCCATCGTCTGCAATGGATTTCCCTTTTCTGAATAACGGGAAATTATAGTCGTTATTACGAGGCCAACATTTCCTTCACGTAGTTCGGGCAATGCCACCGTTCCTTTGCCACGGTCTTGATAATCTGTCCATCCTAACAGCCGCTCCTTTTCCCGAATCTCGGCTACGGTTTTGGTTAAATCACGGTTCAACGTCATGGCATTGGTCGCCAAATCTAAATGACCGTCAATTATAAAGGGTAGGGTGGAGGTATTACTCATGCCTGATTTTTTTTGGAAGGTATATCGGATATTCTCTTGGCATAATCAGTAGATAAGCGATTCATGTCAAAGGAGAATCTTTCAAATGTTTCTTTCCATTTTTTTGCTTCTTCAGGTGTATAGTCATAAAAGCCTTTCCCATTAGAAACCCCGTTACCATCTGCTTTCGCAATATCGTCGATCAATTTTGGTACCGTGGTCTGATTACTCAATTCTGGAAACAGGTCTTTCATTACTGCATGGTATGCCTTGAGTCCTGTTAAATCCATATAGCGAAAAAGACCGCAGAAGGACATCCATCGGCCGCCATCGTTCTTGCAGGCTCGGTCGACATCGGCAATCGTAGCATACCCATTTTCCACAAGGTTAAAAGCTTCCCGATACATGGCATACATGATTCGATTAGTGATGAAGCCCCTAATATCTTTACGTACTAATGTTGGTTCTTTACCCCATTGAGTAGCAATGGCATGTAATTGTTCCCCAACTTCAATCGGACTTTTTTCCCCGCATACGATTTCCAAAAAAGGGGAAGTGTAGGAAGGTTCGTCCCAATGCATGCCAAAAAAGCGTTCGGGGACCTTACAATGGTTCTGTAACATACTTATAGGCATTGCCGAGGTGTTTGAGGTAATAATTACTTCGTCAGAAATGCATGCTTCTATTTTTTCATAAACCCCTTTCTTTATTGCAAGGTTTTCGGAAACGCATTCCATGACCAACCAACACTTTTTTAGGTCGGCGTAATCGGAGGTATAGCTAATGTTTTTCAAAAATTCATCTGGCGTTTTTTTGGTTAAACCCTCTTGGAGACATACCTCCAAAGAATGCCTGATACGATCAGGAGCGGTTTTGTCTAAATAGGAGACTATCGGTGATACCGCCACGACTTTTTGACCGTTCAACAATAGCGCAGTAGCAATGCTGGCCCCCATTAGCCCAAGACCAACTATTCCAATGGTTGAGTTATTTTTTAGTTCCATAGTCCACGATTTTGTTGAGATGTATTATTTGCATGCGTTGGATTTTCTATTTCAATTCCAATAGTGTTTCCTTTGCCATTTCTATGGCATGATCAATATGTTTTGCTTCATGAACGGCACTAATATACCATAGACCTCTCCCAATAATTCGAACACCCCGTTGTTGCATGCCTTGAATGAACATTTTCGATTTGGGTTGTTCATAGGCACTTACGTCCCGGTATTCCTTTACTTTAGATACGTTTGCAAAACCTGTATGAAACATAGGACCCAATCCTTGGACTAAAAGATTCTGCCCTGTTTCTTTAGCTACTCTTTGTAATCCTTCCATCAATCGATGGCCAAGGGCGTAAATCCGCTCATGCGTGCCTGCTTGTTCCAACACTTCAATGGTTCCTAATGCAGCGGCAATAAGTGCGCAGGCGGAGTTCATCGTACCTGCATGAATGACTTTTCCTTCTGCTACTAGCTGCATCCATTCTTTTTTACCTACAACCGCCGAAATGGGATACCCACTTGCCAATGCTTTTGCAAAAATGGAAAGGTCAGGCGTAATGCCATAGTGTTTTTGAGCACCTCCCAATCCTGTTCTAAAACCAGTAATGACTTCATCGAAAATTAGAGCAGCATTGTATCGGGTACAAACTTCACGCAAACCTTGCAGAAATCCTTCGGCTGGTAAAATACACCCACTATTGCACATTATGGGTTCGGTAATAATAGCCGCAATCTCGGTATGGTTTTCTGCCATGGTTTTTTTGACCAGTTCTAAATCGTTCCAAGGAAGTAAGATAAATTCGTTGTTCGCATCATCGGCGATTCCTGAAGTCCAGGGCAAGGGAGTGGGGTTTTCTCTTGTACCCATTTGCTCCTTATCCAAAGTCAATCCCCAGGAAACATTGTCTAACCAACCGTGGTAATGGCCTTCGAAGCGTATAAATTTATTACGACCGGTCTTTGCCCGTGCCACTCGAAGTGCGGTCTGTATAGCGGTAGATCCATCTAGGCAAAATCGCATCAACTCCGCTGATGGAATGTGCTTGTTTAATTTTTCTGCCAACTCTATCTCTAAAAGATGCTGTCCTGCAAAGAGTTGCCCTTTTTCGGAATAATCTCGAATCCTTTTTAGCACATGTGGATGGGTATGACCAGCAATCATTGGGCCTTGGCTAAGGGTGAAATCTAGGTATTTATTTCCATCGACATCATAGATATACACGCCCTCCGCACGCTCATAGAATAAGGCATGGGGATGGTTGAATTTTCGAAACTCCGAGGAAACCCCACCTGCCAAAACTTTTTTGGACCGTTCGAGCAATGCTGCGGATTTTTCATGCTTGAGCTGTATCTTTATTTCCTTCATTTTTAAATATTGATAAAAAAATAACTTCTGCATTTAGTTTTTCTATTAATTCTTTTTTCCATAGGTTTTCAGCCCATTGAAAAAAGGAATTATTTGAAAAACGCAGAACTTATTTTTTCATCGTTTCTAAATAGTTATTTTACGGTTTCGCGCCAAGACTTCCCATGTACCTGTGATCGCCCCGTTTTCTATAATCGTAAGTGCTTCATACAGGTTGACGGTGGGGCAGATGTGGTAGGGTATCGCCAAAAAAGGTTCTCCTATTTGGTATTGGGAGGTATCTGAAACGGATACCACCAAATGTTCTTCGAATTGGTCGACGATCGTGCCATTCTCCAAACCCAAAATCTCCACTCGTGGCTGGGGTGGGTCTGTTGCCGTAGCTTTTGTACCCAAATCGAGACACATTATTTGATCATCGATAATAGAAATAATTCGGGTCAGTATCGTCGCTGCAGGGGTAAAAGGCAATTCAGGGAAAGAAGAACCGTAGCCCGCATCCCAGAAAAAAATGGTACCAGGACTGCATTCAACCCCTTGTTTCTTCGCATAAAATGGAAAGGAAGGGGAACCGCCTATGATAACAATCAATTTTTTCTTTAAAAGATCTTCGGCTTTTTTCCAAAGCGCAGCAATTTCGGAAAAAATGGTTTCAGTTTGCTCTTTTCTGATTGCTACTTCGGGTGCATGGACGTGGCCGTCGTACACATGTAAACCTTTTAGACTCAATCCCTCAAAATCTTTTAGGTAACGGAGGAATTCAAACACTTCCTCCGTCTTTATTCCTGTACGATCCATCCCCACATTGACATCGATGAAGACTGCTAGCCCTTGCTTTTGAAAAAAATTGGAGAGCATAACTGCCGACGCCTTATTGTCCACTAAGGCGGAAAAGAGTGTTTTTGGATATTTTTCCCGTAGCGCTGCAAAACGTTTCGCCTTCGTTGCTGAAAGCTGGTAGCATAACAACACATCTTTTGCACCCGCCATTCCTAAAAGTTCTGCTTCGGCAATCGTACTGCATTTGAAACGGTCGATACCTTTCTCCATGGCCAATTGGATTACTTCTTGACATTTTACCGTTTTTACATGCGGTCGAAGGCAAGTAGTTTGCAAATCGACAATCATTTTTAGGGCATTATCGATATTCCCTCCAACTACCTCTGGAAATACCAAAAGAGCAGGCGAATCGATTGCGGAAACGTCCTCAATATGATAAGGTGTCTTATTTGGAAGCATCAGCATTGGGTAGTTTGAAAACGATGTCTATTTCTACTTTTATATTTTCGCCGAGTACCGACTGAACCGTGGTACGTGCGGGTTTTATTCCTGTAAAATAAGTGGCGTATACCGCATTGAACTTGCCAAAGTCGGCAATATCTTTAAGATGAACCGTACTTTTTAGCGCATCATTCATCGTACCGCCTGCGGCTTCCACGATGGCTTTAATATTGTCCAATGTTTTTTTGGTCTCTTCTTCAATGGTCCCTAGCATGAATGTACTCGTGGCGAAATCAATGCATGCCTGGCCACTTAAAAAAAGCATGCCGTTATACGCCACACCATCTGAATAGGCGCCGCTATCAAAATTAGGGTTGCGTTGGGGATGTGTAATCTTTATTTTTTCCATAGGGCTAATTTAAAAAAAAAAATGAAGTTCTATGTTTTTATGAAAATGCCCTTCATAAATCTATTAAGAGGAAAGCTTGTTTTTTAAAATTACCTGTATCAAATTGTTAGATTTTTTTAATAAGCTCTAGCAGGTTATGTTTAATTTCCTCCTCGGCCGTTCTATCTAAAAAACTACTTCGAGCCCGCCAGGTTTCATATCCTCCCTTGTCCAACTCATGTGCAGGGGGTACATATCCGTCATAGGTATTGGCTAAACAAATGGTAAAATAGTTTTGCCCTTCCAATTCTTTTTTCAACCATAGACCAGTTTCCGAAAATATTTCACCACCAAGCGCACCGATTATTTGATTGCCAATTTTTATAGCTTGTATGGCTGCGGTGTGTGTGTCGGGGTATTCATTCAATAACAATTGTTCCCTGGCGTAGACCATTGAGATTCCATGTTCGTCTAATTGAAGGTTGTCAAATTTGTTTGCGGCTAATTTTTCGGCCGCCTGTTGTAATTGAGCAGCATCAGGCTTTCTTATTTTGAGTGCCAATTCATCGTAAGTAATCTGCAATTTTGCATTTTCGACCCAATGGAGCCTAGATACTTTATCATAAATTACCTTAGCAAGGTCTCTACCCATCATTTCCGTTTTGGAAAATTCTTTTTTCGGAAATTTATCTGGATGCTGGAAGTCCCAAGTATTTACATCCGCTCCAGTACCATAGCTCATGATACCAACAAAATCTTCGTTCGCTCCTAGGTTTTCGGTCAAATGTTTGGCAAATGTTCCATAAAAATCAGCCGTGATGGTATCCACGTCCCAATCACCTGCATAGTGTGAGCTGTAGTTGCCCAATATGGATATCCAGCTATCGTCCAGTCCTTTTACCGCCAAAAAACAAACTTCTGAATCTACTGGTGCCGTTGAATCAACGATTAAATCTTCTGCATCGAAAGGATTGGTCTTGACTACATCCAACGCTTGTGTTACAGGATTCCTAGCTTCAAACCCCTCTTCCATCAAATATCTTCTGCATACTTGATATCCCGTCAAATTGCTGCTGCCTGAGGCAATTTTTGCTGGTTTTACTTTTTTTAGCGCAGCTACAACCGATGAAACGATCAAATCTGGCAATCTATTTCTGTAGGCAATGTCTACCGCTCCTCCGAGCAATCCTGCAACGTTTCCTGCACCATGTGTATGCGTGCAAGCCAATGTTATATGTTCCTTTTTTATACCTGTGGCGCTTTCGATTTTGTCTTTTACGATTCCTAGAAAGTCTGATGGCATAATACAGATGTCCACCATAACCAATGTAAATGTAGTTTGCCCCTGTTTGAGGATAAGTGTTTTCGAGAACAAAGGATCATGGATAAATCGGGCATAGTGCGCAAAGAAATCCACTCCTGTTATGGTTCCTTTTGGTGGAGTGATATCCCTTTGTGCCGCTCCAGCATATAAAACCGTTGAATTAGAAATTGCATTTTTCATTTTATCCGATTGTCGGTTAATTCAGCAATAGGCTAGTGTTTTGTCAAAGTTAATCGACAATCTTAGCTTGACAAATTTTTAGTCGATTTTTCTCTAATAATTCATCCGATAACCTTTAAGCGAATAAAGGAACTAATATAGGAAAATAATAAGTGAATTAAAAAAATCAGGTTCTTTTTGTTTGGGTTTCGCTGGTATATGGCTAAAGTATAAATTGTCCCTATATTACAAGCCCTTTTTAGTGTAATATTCTTGCATGATTTTCTTTGTGTATCTCTGTGTTTTTCTCTGCGAAACTCTGTGTAATAACTCCTTTATTTTAGTTATTTCACAGAGTTACTCGGAGCTTTCACAGAGTTCCACAGAGATAAAATTACATGTATTTTTTACATTAAAAAGAATTGTTATGTTAATAAGAGAGTCTCCCCAATTGTGGACGACTGCTAAAACGAAAAACTAAAAAATATTTACCGAGAATGTTCTTTATAATGCTTACCTTTAATCCTTATTAACTGTTTTACAGTTGTTCTTAAAATAAATGGAAAATGAAGCGAATTATAGGCTTATTATTGCTTTTAACTATTGTGAATATTGCTTTTACACAGCAAGAACAAACCATAAAATGGTGGAATCCTACCAATAATGCAATACCCGTAATTTCAGGCCAAGCATGGCCAAACGAAGTGGCATCTATTTACCATCGGCTTCCAGCAAGGGTAGAAAAAGCCGTTAGAGTACCCGTTTGGAATTTATCCAAGCAATCGGCAGGACTATCCATAAGATTCTGGACGAATGCAAAAAATATTTCAGTTAAGTACAAAGTAAAAGGAAACCTTGCTTTACCACACATGCCTGCTACGGGCGTTAGTGGGGTGGATTTGTACAGCAAATCTTATCATGGAGAATGGGCTCGATGTTGGGGGACTTATTCCATCAAAAAAGCATCCAATTATGAGTTTATTATTGATGACAATACGGCTGCTTATAATAAATATGGTAGAGAGTATCAACTGTTTTTACCGCTTTATAATGAAGTCGATTCTTTAGAAATAGGGGTTGCCGAGGAATCCTTTTTTACAGTACAATCCCTTAGAAAAGAAAAACCAATTGTTGCTTACGGAACTTCTATTTGCCAGGGTGCTTGTGCCTCTAGACCGGGTATGGCTTGGACGAATATTTTAGAAAGGAAATTAGAAAGACCCGTTATTAATCTTGGTTTTTCCGGCAATGGTAGATTAGAGCCTAAATTGATTGAGTTAATGACGGAAATTGATGCTAAACTATATATTTTAGATTGTTTACCTAATATAAGACCAGGTAAAGATGATGTCTATCAATTAACGTTGGATGCCGTAAAAACATTAAAAGAAAAAAGACCGACTGTTCCCATTATTTTAACCGCACATATAGGCTATGCTAATAACTCAACCAATCAAAAAAGTAAAACGGAATACCTTCCATATAATAAGGCATTAATTCGTGCTTTTCATGCTTTAAAAGTAGCAGGATATACCGATATTTTCCTTTTACAAGAAGCAGATTTAGGGCTTGATTTTGATTCGTATGTAGATTATATCCATCCAAATGATGTCGGAATGGTAGAATATGCGGATGCTTATGAGGCACTAATAAGAAAAGTATTAAAAGAAAATGTTGGCAGCATCTCCACCACTATTCCCAAAACGCAGAGTAGAGACATCAATGTTTATAAATGGGAAGACCGACATCAGGAAATCCTCGAATTAAATAGAACAGCTGCGCCTAAAATTTGCCTATTTGGCAATTCGATTACTCATTTTTGGGGAGGAGCGCCTAAAGCGAGTATTGCTAGAGGACAAGATTCTTGGGAAGATGTTATGAAACCAATGGGGATTCGAAATTTCGGATACGGCTGGGATAGAATAGAAAACGTACTTTGGAGAGTCTATCATGATGAGTTAGCAGGATTTGAAGCGGAAAAGATTGTTTTTATGATTGGCACGAATAATCTACATCTTAACACAGATAAGGAAATTATTGAAGGCTTAGAGGAATTGATAAATGCAGTTAGCATTCGTCAACCCAAAGCTGATATTTTGTTCATTGGGATATTACCAAGAATAGAAAAAGAAGAACGAGTTAAGCGGATTAATCTTAAAATATCGGAACTGGCAGATATAGCAAATATTGAGTATGCCGATATTGGCGAACCTTTGTTATTAGCAGATGGAAAGATAGATGCCTCGTTATTTACGGATGGTTTGCACCCTAATAAGGAAGGATATCGAATGCTTGCAGGGCAATTTCAACAGATACTTCAACAAAATAAAAAAGAATAAGGAGAGGCTAATATTTTCGTTTATTCCCTTTGGGGTAGCCTATTTTATAAGAGAAGTCAGCACTTCTGATCTCTTTTCTATAGTACGCTACTCTTAATGCTAAAATCATTATCAATGAAAAACTATCCCAGTATATTTAATGATGTAGTTGGTCCCGTCATGCGTGGCCCTTCAAGTTCGCATTGTGCAGCTTCTTTAAGAATTGGCAGATTATGTCGAGACTTAATGGATGGACAAATCAGCGATATTTTAATTGAATTTGACCCGCAAGGTTCACTTGCAACGACTCATAAAAGTCAAGGTTCTGATATGGGCTTATTTGGAGGATTTCTAGGTTGGGAAGCTTATGATGAAAGATTACAATTTTCCGAAGAATATATCGAAAAAGAAAAGATAAATATTGACATTATTATTAACCCGTTGAGTATCAGCAAACACCCGAATACTTATCAGTTGACCTTAACTTCGCCAAGGGAGTGTAGGAGATTGGTGGCAATCTCTACGGGTGGAGGGATGATTGAAGTGATTTCCATTGATGGGGCGAGGGTTTCTATGGCGGGAGATTATTATGAAACCTTGATTTATTGCGATTCCCCTGAAATGGTAAAGGAATATTTAGCAAAAGTTTTTGAAGCGGACTCTATTGAATGGCATGCGGGAGAACATTCCTTTATTGAAATCAAAGCACAACAATTTTTACCAGAAGCATTTTGTGAAGAATTACTGAGATTTTCAGAAGTAAAGCAAATTAAAAAATTAGCGCCTGTATTACCCATTATGGCGAGAAAAAATATCAACGTGCCTTTTATTACTTGTGCAGAAATGCTGGAATATAATGAAGGGAAAAATCTTTCGCTATGGGAATTAGCTATGGCTTATGAAAGTGAACGTGGTAAAATTACAAAGGATGAAGTATTTGAAAAAATGCGAGGCATTTTGCAGATTATGGAAAATGCGATTCAGTTGGGTTTAAAAGGCACCGAATATAAGGATAGAATTTTAGGTAGTCAGTCTTTACAATTTAAAGCACAATTAGTACAAAAGCGATTACCAGGAGGAGCTGCCAATAACCTCGTCATTATGTATGTTTCTGCCATGATGGAAGTGAAAAGTTCGATGGGTGTTATTGTAGCTGCACCAACCGCAGGTTCTTGTGGCGCATTGCCTGGCGCAATTATTGGCATGGGAGAATCCATGAATTTAACAGAAGATGAAAAAGTAAAAGGCTTACTAGCGGCAGGTTTAATTGGTGCGTTTATCGCAGCGCATGCGACTTTTGCTGCTGAAGTAGGCGGTTGCATGGCAGAAACTGGAAGTGGTGGAGGTATGGCAGCGGCTGGTATTGTTGTTATGGCAAATGGTACGCTAAATCAATCGCTTGCTGCGGCATCTTTAGCTTTACAAAATTCATTGGGCTTAATTTGTGACCCTATCGGAAACAGAGTAGAAGCGCCTTGTTTGGGACGGAATGTGATGGCAGCCACGAATGCGGTCGCTTGTGCAAATATGGCCTTGTCAAATTACCAACATTTAATTCCATTAGATGAAGTCATTGAGACCATGAAAAAAGTGGGCGATGAAATTCATCATACTTTGAGGTGTACCAATTTAGGGGGATTATCCATCACAAAAGCGGCTAAGGAAATAGAAGCAAAATTGGAGGAGAGTTCACCTGTTTTCTATAAAATTTGTTGATTTTAAGATTTTATCCATGGAGGCTATCTGTGGGGAACTAAAGTACGCTTGTCCCCACGGATGACTTTCTAGTTGTCCACTTCATTTATCATTCATTACTAAGAGGCTTACTTCTGGCAAAACGTATTTAGGACACAGAGTTCAAAGAAAGCACAAAGTTCACAGAGAATAATTTATTTACTTTCAGTACTTTGTGTTTTCTGTGTTTCCTCTATGCTCTCTGTGTCCTGAAAAATGTCCAGTAGTGGGACTAAGAAAAATAAAATATGATTACAATAATCTGGGTTTCGCTCATTATTTTGGGTATCTTATTTACCACACTCTTAGTCCGAGATGTGCTTAAAAATAAGCATCATCTAGAACGGGTAAGTGTCTGGAAAAATGCATTGATTGGATTTGTAGTTAATTTCTTTGATGTTTTTGGCATTGGGGCTTTTGCGCCTCAAACAGCCCTGCTAAAATTCACCAAACAGACAGATGACAGCGTACTGCCAGGCACTTTAAATGTCACGAATACTATACCTGTATTAATTCAAGCGATTATATTTATTCAAATCATAGAAGTGGATGTCTTAACGCTGGTATTGATGCTGGTTGCTGCCTCCATAGGTGCGATTATAGGCGCTGATTTCATTTCTTCCTTACCCGTAAAATCTATACGGTTAACGATGGGTTTTGCATTATTGGTTACCGCTTTTTTTATGTTTGCCACCCAAATGGAATGGATCCAAGGCGGAGGAACTGCAATAGGACTTAGTGGTTATAAATTAGGGATAGCCGTTGTTGTGAACTTCATTTTGGGTGCATTAATGACCGCAGGAATTGGCTTGTATGCGCCATGTATGGCATTGGTTTTTGCTTTGGGAATGTCGCCAAAAGTAGCTTTTCCAATTATGATGGGGTCTTGTGCTTTTTTGATGCCCTTTGCGTCTGCTAAATTTATTCAAAAAGGCGCTTATAATAGAAAAGCAACGATTTCAATGGCAATACCAGGAGCAATAGCGGTACTATTTGCTGTTTATTTTATTAAATCTTTGCCTATTGAGCAACTAAAAACCATTGTGATAGTGGTTATTTTATATACAAGTGCTATTATGTTTAAGGATGCTTTTAAAGAAGCACCACTTGTTTCCGTTGAGAATTAATTGAGGAAAATTGAAGAAAAAGTACGTGAATTTTTGAAATATAATGCTTGGAAGTCAATATTGTACAAATTTATAATTCATCTAGAGTGTCAGATAAAAAATGATAAACATCCGTGTTCCTTTATTAATCTGTGTTAGTGATTTTATACCACGGATTAATAAAACACCACGGATATTAGACAAAACTGTAATTTTATTTTATCAATTTTCTAACTATGAAAAACCCTCGTTCCGTACTTTTCAATAGCGCTTCGATAGCCCAAATACTCTTTTTTTTATTACTACTTACCTGCTTCTTGATAGGCTGCAAAACAAAACTAGCTTCTGTTCCTATTGCCCCACCTTATGTACCTAAAATTAAACTCGGCTCAAAAGGGTTACATGGATATATAGCTTATGATGCGCCAAAGTCACCAGCAGGATACGGGCTTGGTGTGTCGTTTTATACAGCGGCGTGGGCATTAATTGACCAACCAATTGCTAATTTTCAAATAGGCTTACCAGGCACTTGGATTATCCCTGATAATTTAGATAATGAAACGATTCCTTTATGCCCAATTGGCACTTTGGCTAGAGATAATTGGGACGAAAGAGGACCAACTTATAGAGATGTATTTCAAACTTTAGAAGGTGGCTTAGGGTATTGGGCAGGGAATAAATATAGGTATGGTGCACCAAAATTTAGTATGAATGCGACGGCTAATTGCTATGATTTTGAAATTGCTAGCCCTGGTTGGTCTTTCTTTTATGATGATAATACTTTGCCTACAGAGCGATTGGGCATAGCACAATTACACAATAGGCTATTAATTCCACCAGATGCGCTGACTTTTGATGGAACCCCCCAAGGAGAATTTATGGGCTATTCTTATATGGCTCTACCTTTTACGGATGCTGTAGAAGGAACAACACCGACAGGAAATCAAAGCTGGACATGTTTTATCAATACGGAAAATTTTAAAGGCCCTATAGCTTATTATTTACCAGAAACGTGGAGCAAAATTTCTATAGATTATCCGGTTATACATGGCAGAGGATTGGATGCTCGACCGGGAATTATTAGAGGAGGGGCGATGGAAATTAATACGGTACCTGCCTTTGAAAGTGTCGATAAAGTAGGGAATGTCTATACCAAAATTCCTAAACTTAAATTTCCTGTCAACGAAAATGGGAAAGCAGCTTTAGTCCAAGACTTGACTTATTATAATAAAGACGCTTTATTTAATGACTTCCTGAATTGGAGAAAAGCGAATGTGCCCATTACTGGTACATTCAACCCTCAAGGCGCACATAAACCGAAGCTAAGTACAAAAGCACCGAGATATAAACAAAATGGAAAACCAATTATTGACGTAGAAGAAATCTTTCACACAGCCGTATTTGAATCCAATACTTTTGGTTTGCAATGGAATGAAAATTCTAAATTTGAAAAAGGCAGCTTTCCGCAATATTTTAAAGAAGTCGATGGTAATATAATTCCCGTAACGCCTCAAGAATTGCCAGAAGAAACCGACTTGCATCAAAAAGAATTTCCAATCGCTGAAAAGAAACCACCATTTAGTTCGCCTACGGATGGGGTTTGGAAAAATCTAGGTCCAGCTGCTGGCCCATTTGAAACTACTTTGAATGATGGTTCTACCGTCACTTATTATTGGTATAAATTTATAGACCAACCCGTTTTTCAACAATTCAATTGGACGCAAGAAAAAAAGGATGAACTGCAATATCTTGTGGAAAAAATACACAAAGAATGGCCTATTGATAGAAATTATATTGCGCCTCCATTGAGCGGCAAGTTAGTCAAATTAGACCCAGCATTAATTATTAATCCGCCTGTTGGATTGGAATTTGGATATGTACCTATTGTGACGAAGCAAGACCGAGATTATTAAATAAATTGCACGGAAAGAGCTTCCAGAATTCCAAGTTCTGGAAGTTCTAGGCCTTTTGGAATAAAGTCTATTTTATAACCAAAACATGACCCTTTAGATGCGGAAACCTATTTTACTATATTGGTTTTTCCTTTGCTTCTTTACGACCGAACTAACTGGGCAATGTTTGGATATTACTGCCAATGAACAATTGAAAATTTGTAGTTCAGAAGCGGGTCTTTTAGCTGCAACTACCAATGGAACTGTTCTATTTTCAGAATGGACACCTACGAAAGGACTCAATAATCCATTGAGTTTAAATTCATTGATTACCGAGCCTTTTGATACCACTTATACCTTGCGAGTAAAAGGTTTTTTAGAATCAGAAAATTTACTCACTAATAGCGATTTTAGCGAGGGCGATGTAGGATTTACCTCCCAATATGAGCCCGAAAGCACCAAACCCGAAGGTTATATCATCGGAACAATAGGAACGGAATTATTTGCCGAAGCAAAGGAATGTGAAGACCACAGTACCCCTGAAGCAGGCGGTAATATGATGATGGTCAGGGTTTCGGAATCATCCAATGTTGAAATTTACTGTCAAGAAATAAGCGTAAAATCCAATCAGGAGTATCATTTTAGAGGCTTTGCTACAGGATTAAAATTAAACGACCCGCCAATTATTGTATTAAAAATAAATGGAGAAACTATTTCAATTGGTACATTGGGTTCTTTTGCCTGTTCTTGGCAACAGATAGCAGGTGATTGGAATGCAGGAAACACGAATACTGCTAAAGTTTGCATTTTTGTGAGTCCAGAAGATATTGGAGCGGGGACAGATTTTGTATTAGACGATATTGGCTTTTATGAGGTGTGCGAAGTAGAAAAGAAGGTAGCAGTAGAAGTATTGGATTTTAGGGTAACTATAGCCGAAGCAATTGGATTGACTTGTGGAGACAGCTTAGGATTATCGGCAACGGTAATTCCCGAAGACCTCAATTTTATGACGGAGTGGACAACCCTAGATGGTCATTTGGTCAACGGAGAAAATACTTTATTTCCTATAATAGATGCGATAGGCACTTATGAATTATCCGTTAGTACAACTATAGACGAACAAATTTGTAGCGCAAATAAGACGGTTGAAGTTTATACCATTAATGAAGATACCTTAGTCATTTTTAAATCAGAAAACCTGCATTGCAATCAAAAAGAAATTAGCTTAACAGCAGTAGACGCAGTCAACCAAACTGAATTTAACTATCAATGGAAAAGCATAGATGGGCACATTCTTTCTGATTTAACAAATACAACAATCCAAGTTGACCAACCTGGCCTTTATGAATTGCAAAGAACTAATTTAGATGGAACTTGTCCACAAACAGCAGAAATAAGGGTAGCGGAAACTAGTTTAGAAGACTTTACTTATGACTTAATGATTCCTAATTGTGAAACAGCGACAGGCACTATTTTATTCAAGGAAATAACTGGAGGTGAAGCGCCTTTTTTCTATTCGATTGATAGTGGTCAAACTTTTTTTGCTAATCGAGTTTTTCCTGATTTATCAGGTGGTACTTATGATTTAATCCTTCAAGATGCCAATGAATGTGAAGTAACCCAAAGGACTAATTTTACTTCCTTTATAGGCGTTCAATTGGACTTACCCAATAGTGTCCGTATCAAAAAAACAGCTAATTATCAACTGCCCTTACAAATCAATTTGGCAGATTCTTTAATTGAAAATATTGAATGGACGCCTGCTATTGGACTAAGTTGTTCGGACTGTATTCAACCCTTTTTGACGAGTAAGAAATCACAGACTTATAATGTAATTGTAAAGGATAAAAATGCTTGTATCGCACAAGCCAGTATTCAAATTGAAGTGTGGGAACCTTCTGAGGTTTATATTCCATCTGTCTTTTCTCCTAACGAGGATGGTCAAAATGATATTTTTCAAATTCACGTTAATTCCCAACGGGTAAAGAAAATTATCCACTTCCATATTTTTGACCGATATGGTAATTTGATTTTTAGCCAAAGGGATTTTTTGCCGAATACTGGAGAGAATGGCTGGAATGGGTACTATAAAAATGAAGCTATGCCCATAGGTATTTATGTGTATTGGGCGGAAGTGGAATTAGCCGATGGGCAATTAGCCCTTTTTAGCGGGGAAGTTGGGTTAGTGAAATGATTACTGGCTAAAAATTACACTCATTTCCTAAATATTTCCTACCTTTCCTAAAAATAAAATCTTATCGAATCGCCAATTTTCATATCATGAAAAACTACCTCATCCTAAGCTTCTTCCTATTAATCAGTATCGGTCTTTTTGCCCAAAAAGCAAGTATTCAAGAAGAAAAGCGAACCTTAAAAACCTATCCATTTAGCGACCCAGACCCAGTTCCTATTTTAACGGATAATGCAAAAATCTACCCTTATTTTAAGTATGATGGATATAGCCAGGAAGCGCAAAACCAAGATTGGAAAGTAGTGAAATTGGAAAATGAGTATGTTGAAGTTTTTGTCACTCCAGAGGTAGGTGGTAAAGTGTGGGGAGCGATAGAAAAATCTAGTGGAGAAGAATTTATATATCGAAATGAGGTGATGAAATTTCGGAATATTTCTATGCGAGGTCCTTGGACTTCAGGTGGCATAGAATTTAATTTTGGTATTATTGGGCATCATCCTTCTACTGCGACTCCTGTAGATTATGTGCTACAAGAACACGAAGATGGAAGTGTATCTTGTACGGTTGGAAACATAGATTTACCTTCTCGGACGCAATGGCGGGTGACCATCAAATTGCCTAAAGATAAAGCAGCGTTTGAAACCGATGCCCTGTGGTATAATCCAACATCCATGAATCAATCTTATTATAATTGGATGACAGGCGCTGCACCTGCCCGTTCCGATTTTGAATTTTTTACCCCAGGAGATGAATTACTCAAACATAGTGGAGAAGCCCTACCTTGGCCGATAGATGATATGGGTAGAAATTTGGCATTGTATAAAGAAAATAATTTTGGACCAAGCAAGTCCTACCACGTAGTAGGCGAGTATAATGATTTTTTTGGCGGCTATTATCACGATGCCAAATATGGCTTTGGACATTGGGGCGAATATGAGGAAACTCCGGGACAAAAATTATGGTTATGGGCTTTGTCAAGAGGAGGTGGGATTTGGGAAGATTTATTGACAGATACAGACGGGCAATATATTGAATTTCAAGCAGGTCGGCAGTTTTTACAATATTTTCCTGAAAGTCATGAAAACCCACAAACACAAGCTAATTTTGAGCCTTATTCGGTGGATACTTGGCGAGAAGTTTGGTTTCCTGTAAAAGAGATTGGTGGGCTGTCAGATGTGTCTGAAAATGCGGTAATGAATGTAGCCGAAGCAGATGGCATATTAACGATTGGTTTAAATTCTTTTATAAAAACCAAAGCCAATTTAACAATTCGTAAAGATGGAAAATTATTCCATGAAGCTAGGTTAGATTTAGCGCCAATGGAAGTTTTTACAAAAACATATAGCATAAAAGGAGCTGAAAATTATAGTATTCATATCCCAGAATTAGACCTTCATTACACTTCCAATCCCGATGATTTACTAATTGAAAGACCTTTCCATTCAACAGACATACCTGCCATTAATTCTAACGAAAAATTATACAAAGCAGGTTGGGAGGACATGAAGTATCGCCTATATACGGAGGCAAAAGAAAAATTTGAAAAAGTCTTAGCGACAGACCCTTTTCATATCAACGCCCTATTAGGCATGGGAGAATTATTATATCGACAAGGTTTGTATGAAGAAGGTTTAGTCCATGCAAATAAAGCCTTACAATTAGATACGTACCATCCAAAAGCGAATTATGTAGCAGGGATTTTGTATCGAGGAAAAGGAGATAATTTAAATGCCAAGGAAGCCTTCGGTTGGGCAGCTCGTTCTATGGAATTTAGGTCAAATGCTTATGCACAAATGAGTGAATTATTATTGGCAGAAGGGCAGTTTGACAAAGCCAAAAAATATGCTAAAAAAGCCCTCGATTTTAATCAGTATAACCTCAATGCTTGGCAGGTATCAGCCATTTCAGCTAGACAAACGGCTGATTTTAAAACTGCCGAAGAAGCCCTTAATAAAATCGAAAAAATTGACCCTATCAATCATTTTGCTAAATTTGAACGATATTTATTAAGCGATAATGCTGCTGATTTAGCAGCCTACAAAACAGCCAATCGTTCGGAATTGGCTTATCAAACGTATTTAGAATTAGCCATAGATTATTTTAATAAAGGCCAAAATAACGCAGCTGTAAAAGTACTATATGCTGCTCCACAACATCCAATGATTGATTTATGGTGGGTGTATATTCAAAAGGATAGCAGTTCAAAATATTTAACAAATATTGGTGAGTTGTCTCCAGCATTAGTATTCCCTTTTAGGCGAGAAACTTTAGCTGCTTTGGAATGGGGAAATAAACATAACAATAATTGGAAATTACAATATTACCATGCCTTAAATCTATGGGGGAAAGATAGAAAAGCTGAGGCGGCCAACATTATGGAAGCGATTGGAGATACTCCTGACTATGCTCCATTTTATTTAGCAAGAGCTAATTTTTTGAAAGATTTTGCTGGGAAAGACCCAATAGTCGACCTAAAAAAAGCGCATCAATTGGAAAACAATAATTGGAGAACTTGGATGGCATTAATCAATGATAACATCGACAAAAAACAATGGAAAGAAGGGCTAACGATTGCAGAGGATGCTTATGAAAAATTCCCTGAAAATTATGCCATTGGAATGAAGTTAGCTCAAATTTTGAACGAAAATGGAAGGTATAATACCAGTATTAATTTACTCGACCAAATTAAAGTTTTACCTTTTGAAGGAGCATCAGAAGGACGACTTTTATATGAAAAAGCCCATTATTGGGAGGCGCTAAAACAAATAGAGGAACAAAATTATACCGCTGCTTTAAGTTTATTGAAAAAATCTAAAGCGTGGCCTGAAAATCTAGGTGTAGGAAAACCATTTAACCCTGATGAACGAATTCCTAATTATCTAATCGCCCATTGTGCTCAAAAAATAGGGAATAGTAAAATGACAACAAAATCAATGAAAGCTGTAGCAACCTATACTCAAAATAACCTAAGCCTAGTTACGCCAAATCATTTATTCGGCCTAAAAGCGCTGCAAGAAATAGGTGGTAAGGATGCTGCCAAAACACTTTTGAATACGATGTTACAAACACATAAAGACAATTCGACGATAAAATGGGTAGCCGCTCAATTTTTAGGTAAGCACAAAACGAAAGAAGAAATTCAAAAAGGAATAACAAAAGATTTAGCTTTAGTTACCAAAATTGCTGAATTATAAACAGACTTAATCCATGAAAAGAAGAAATGCTTTAAAAAATATAACGGTAGCAGTAGGTGGTAGTTTAGTGCTACCCGCTACCTTATTTTCTAGTTGCCAATCAGACGACTATCAACCACTTTTTTTCACAAAAAAGGACCTTGTTTTATTGAATGAAATGGGCGAAACGATTCTTCCTGAAACCAGTGATAGCCCTGGCGCTAAAGTTTTGAAAATTGCCAATTTTATGGATGTGTATGTGGCAGATTGTTATAAAGCGGAACAGCAAAAAATAATACAAGAAGGATTAATAAAATTCCAAAAAGATTGTCAAGAAAAAGTAGAGAAGTCGTTTTTAAAAATGACTACTTTAGAAAAACATGAATGGTTAGTTGTTTTAGATAAAAGTGCAAGAGATAGCGAAACTACCCATTATTTTAGGCTATTAAAAAGCCTAGTCTTATTGAGTTATTTTACGGCGAAAGATGGTGCGACCAAGGCATTAAGATATCTACCAATTCCGGGTAAATTTGAAGGCAATTATCCATTCCAACAAGGAGATAAAGCATGGGCATTAGGCTAGTTTTATCAAGTCTCCACAACATGGATTAATTAATAAAACCAACCAAAAATGACTACCAACCAAAATACAGAAAAGACTCCCAATAATACTTTTGATGCCATCGTCATCGGGTCAGGAATAAGCGGCAGTTGGGCAGCCAAAGAACTCTGTGAAAAAGGGCTAAAAACCTTGGTATTAGAACGGGGTCGAGATGTGAAACATATCGGTGATTATCCAACTGCATTCAGTAATCCTTGGGATTTCCCACATCGCTTGCATGAAACACAACAAATGCGAGCAGAAAATCCAGTTGTTTCTCGTTGTTATGCCTTTGACGAATCGACGGAGCATTTTTTTGTAAAAGATACGGAGCAACCTTATATCCAAGAAAAACCTTTTGATTGGATTCGAGGGTATCAAGTCGGTGGAAAATCTTTGATTTGGGCTAGGCAAACGCAACGATGGAGTAAGTATGAATTTGAAAATCCTGCTAGAGATAAATATGCCATTCAATGGCCGATTGGCTATGAAGACATTGCAGATTGGTATACATACATAGAAAAATTTGTTGGTATTAGTGGTAATAAAGATGGTTTAGAAACCTTACCCGATGGTGATTTTTTACCGCCTTGGGAAATGAATGTAGTAGAAAGAGAAATCCAGCAGGACATCTTAAAAAAATATCCAGACCGACAGTTTATAATTGGTCGTTGTGCCCACTTAACCGAGCCCAAGGAAATTCACAAAGCACAAGGCAGAGGGCAATGTCAAGCGAGGAACTTATGCTATCGAGGTTGTCCTTATGGCGCTTATTTTAGTGCCAATGCTTCTACTTTACCAAGGGCAGAACAAACAGGTAATTTAACTTTAAAAGCAGATTCAGTAGTACATTCTATTTTATACGACGATAAAGAAAAAAAGGCAGTAGGTGTCAAAGTCATCGACCGATTGACTAAAGAAGTTCGACATTATTATGCAAAAATCATCTTTGTAAATGCCGCAACGGAGAATACGAATCTGATTTTATTAAATTCTACCTCCAAACGTTTTCCAAATGGTTTAGGCAATGATAATGGCCTGCTAGGAAAGTACATCGCTTTCCATAATTATCGAGGTTCTTTAACCGCCACTCGACCAGGAAATCAAGATAGTTATTATTTTGGACGGCGACCGACCGCTATTATGTTACCTAATTTTAGAAATGTTCAAGAACAAGACACCGACTTTTTAGGGGGCTACATGACTTTTTATACAGCGACCAGAAAAGGTTGGAATAGGGAAGTGGAAGGCGAACAAATTGGTGCAGTTTTTAAAGAAAAAATTTCCCAACCTGGCGAATGGTCAGTTTATATGATGATGCAAGGGGAAACGATTCCTAAACAAGAAAATCATATTAGACTAAGTACAGACAAAGTAGATGATTGGGGCATGCCACAATTAATTGCTTCGGTTGATTATGATGAAAATGATGAAAAGATATTGCATGACTTTTTCGTGGAAGGAGAGGCGATGTTAACCGCCGCAGGTTGTGAAAATATACAAAGAGGCGATAGTCGCCAAGCACCTGGTTTGGATATTCATGTGATGGGCGGTGTTCGTATGGGCAAGAACCCTAAAACTTCTTTATTGAATCAATGGAATCAATTGCACCATTGCCCAAATGTTTTTGTAACGGACGGCGCTTGCATGACTTCTACAGGCGTGCAAAATCCTTCTTTGACTTATATGGCTTTGACGGCTCGGGCTGCTAATTATGCGGTGGAGGAATTGAAAGCTGGCAGAATTTAAGCGTTGTTGCTAATGATGTTAGATCAAATTTAAAGTGACAGGTAAACAAAAAGAACCTATTTAAATCCGTTGTAGCAAAAAACTGTATAACGGATAATTAAAGGACAACGGATATTACGAGTTAGGTAATAGCTTAGATAATAAAATAGTATTATATGAAAACCGCTTTTTTCCTTTTAATAACTTTGGTTAGCTTATTAGCTTGTTCAAATCCAAAATTAGAAGATGTCGTTGATGTTTTAGTAATCGGCGAGGGGACAGGTGCAACAACCGCCGCTATCCAAGCTGCCCGAAGCGGAGCTAAAACGACTTTAGTCACCCCAATTTCGTGGCTAGGCGGCATGATGACTGCCGCAGGTGTGAGTGCCACCGATGGCAATCATCAACTACCAGCAGGATTATGGGGAGAATTTAGAGATTCGCTTAGACAACATTATGGTGGAACAGATTCCTTGTTTACAGGTTGGGTAAGCAATACTATGTTTGAGCCGAAAATTGGTGATTATTATTGGAAACAAATAGCTAAAAAAGAAGACAATTTGAAGATTATTTATGACACTCGATTTAAAACAATCGTCCGAGAATTTGACTTATGGACAGGGCATTTTGAAGACGGAGCTGGTACAAAAAAAATTACAGCAAGAGTAGCGATTGATGGAACAGATTTAGGCGATGTAGCAGCCAAAGCAGGGGCAACTTTTGATATTGGCATGGATAGTCGCAACGAAACAGGAGAAAGTATGGCGTCCGAAAAAGCCAACGATATTTTACAAGATCTAACTTATGCGGCGATTCTACAAGATTTTGGACAAGGAGTGAATAAAACAATTCCAAAACCTGCCAATTATGACCCTAGTCAATTTGATTGTGCCTGCCAACAAAATTGCCGTGATACAACGGTAACGACTACGGTGCATCCTTGCGAAACAATGCTAAATTATGGAAAACTACCCAATGGTAAATACATGATTAATTGGCCCTTAAAAGGGAATGATTATTACGCCAATTTGATTGATAAAACGGAGGGAGAACGTAAAGCAATTCTCGAAAAAGCCAAGAATAAAACCTTACAATTTATCTATTACATCCAAACAGAATTGGGCTACCCACATTTAGGGATTGCGGCAGCTGAATTTCCGACAGTAGATGGCTTACCCTTAATGCCTTATCATCGAGAAGGGCGACGAATGCACGGTTTAGTGCAAATGAATGTAAATCATATTTTGCATCCTTATAATTTTCCGCTTTATCGAACAGGGATTGCTGTTGGCGATTATCCGATAGACCATCATCATTTTGAATATCCAGATGCACCCGAAATTGACTTCCCCAAAGTGCCTTCTTTTAGTATTCCCCTTGGAAGTCTAATTCCTGAGAATGTGGATAATTTATTGATTGCGGACAAGGCTATTTCTGTAACTAATATTGTTAATGGTTCTTCCCGCTTGCAGCCAGTTATTGTGCAGATTGGACAGATAGCAGGATTGGTCGGTGCTATTTCTGCACAAACAGGAACACCGCCTAAAGAGTTGGATGTTAGATTTGTACAGCAAAAAGTATTAGAATTTGGTGGCTATTTAATGCCTTTTATAGATGTGAAACCTAGTCATCCTTATTTTATTAGCATTCACAAAATTGGCGCAACTGGTTTATTAAAAGGACATGGCGTTCCTTATAAATGGGCGAATCAAACTTGGTTTTATCCAGATAGTACCATTCAAACAACTGTTTTTTATGAAAATATAAAAAGGTATGATTCGACTTTTAAATGGCAGGCAAAGCCAAATGAATTATTGACCATTGCCATAACTTTTGATTTATTATTTGAATGGATAAAAACGGAGCACGGAGAAATGTATGGAAATAAAAGAGCGTTCAAAGAGAAAATAAAGACTAATTGGGAAAACGATAATTTTGATATTAATCGACCTATTACAAGAACAGAATTGGCGGTACTTTTAGACCAATATATTCATCCTTTTAAGCGGAGTATAGACATGAAAGGAAATTGGAAAGAATGAATTTGTCAGTTATCGGTTGAGTAGAAAGGGACAACCGATAACTGACAACTAAAACTTTAGTCTTTAACCAAAGTCACTTCCGACATTCCATACATCAAGCGATTAATATCATCTGCATTCAATTCTAATTTCCCTTTAATCGTTACCGCTTCGGCAGTATATTCGATAGCTTCTTTAGAAAAAACTTCCATGACTGTTTCTGGCCCTGCGCCGCCACAAAAGAAACACATGTTATAAGGAAAAGCAGAAAAGATGAATTCTTTATGACTTTTATAACCTTCTACAGGAATAATATACCCTTTAATCGTCACTTCTTTTCCTTCCAAGGCTTTAATGTCTTTGCTAAAAACAGGCACATCAATTTTGAAGCCCATCAATTCATCATACTCTTTTTTAAAAGTAATTTTAGCCAACGTTTTCCACATATTTGGCGCTTTGGTTTCTTTAGCGACTGTAGTAGGTGGTACGGAATCTTGTGCTTGTATGCCCGTTGCCGTAAAAACAGCTAAAAGGGCGAATAAAAATAATTTTTTCATTTATCGACTTTATTTAATTGTAATTTAATGAATGATTGTTTCCTCCTTATGACCCTAACAAACGAACACAAGGTACAGTTTTAGTCTAGGTAAAACTTTTAAAAAGCTGTTAAAGTTTTGAAAAAGGGGTGTTTTGATGGGTATAAAGGTGCAAAGATATAAAGATACAAAGGGAAATGGCGCATTATTGATGCCTTTAGAAGGTTCTATCCTTATGTCTTTCTACCTTGTAGTCGCTATCATTTTGCCAACTTTTGTCCTTTTATCCAATAAATGGTTAAATAGATACCGTTTCTCTTATCCAGTTCGTTATCTTTACAAAAGTAAAATAGCGCAATGGCACCATCAAAAAAGTTTAGAAAAACATGAAACTTATTTGAATAATTAGGGCAAATGAAAAATCGTTTTTACAATAGTATAACTACCTGAAAAAAGTTAAAAACTTTTAAAATATTGGTTTGAAGTTGAAAACTTCAAACATCGAGCATTGTTTTTTAAGGAGTGACATATTATGATTTTTATTTTTAGATTGCCATTGAAGTTGAAGTTGAAGTTGAGATTGAAATTGCCATTGAGATTGTATTTGAAGTCTTATAGGGGTTTATCCATTAAAGTACCATCACCAAGATATGAAGAAGTATTTATTTTTTAGTTTATGCTTAATTGTCAGTTGCCAAGTAGCAGAAGATTTAGAGACAACGGATTATGCACCAGAATTTGCTATTCCCGTTATTACGGATGCCTCGGTTTCCTTTATCGAATTATGGGAAAATAATAGTCCCGAAGGACAATCCTTAGTAGTTGGACCAGATGGGAATTTAGTTTTTAAATATGAAAGTGAACCTGTGGAAGTATCTACGCTAGATGTTTTAGGGGCATTAGATTTTCCTGTCGTATCTGGCTTGACAGATACCATTTCGATATTACCTTTTGTCTTACCAGCGAATATTGTGATTGAAAGAGCGACTATATCAGCAGGATTTGTGGTCTTTCAATTTCAACCGATAGCGGACAAATTAGTAAATATTACCTTTACGCTTCCAGATATTAAACTAAACGGTCAACCTTTGGAAATCGAAACCAATGGATTTACAGGAATAACGCCATCGGTTAGTTTAATAGGCTATACTTTCGAACCACAAGGGAACGAATTGGAAATTAGCTATATGGCTACAGATGTGGATGGGAATCGAGTTGTTTTAGAAAAAGCAGGGGTCATCGCTCGACCTACCTTACAGTTTGTATCGGGAACTTGGGGGAGAGAAGAATTTCAATTGCCGTCAACTACGGTTTCTATAGACCTTTATGATGAACGATTCTTAAATGGTAATTTACGGTTCTCTCAACCGACTATTACGGCAAATATTGAAAGTTCCTTTGGTGTACCAATTCGTTCTAGGGTAGATATTTTAAATGCCCGAACGAAGACAGGATGGAAAATGGACATTGACGCTTCGGCGATTGATGGGGTCGATATTAATTACCCACTTTTGGCAGAACGAGGCATCAGTAAAGAAACTACGCTCCAATTAGATTATACTAATTCCAATATTGTAGAAGTATTTGACACCCAACCAACTGAATTAGAATATGGTTTAACGGCTATTGCGAACCCAGAAGATGATCAAAATTTAACGGTTTTTGTAGAAGATACGAGTACTTTTAAAGCTCAAGTAACTGTTGAAGTACCTGTTGTTGGGCGAGCAGCTAGTTTTACAGCGACAGAAAATTTTGAAGTGCCTTTTGAAGATATTGAGGTGGTTTCCGAAGGAGAATTTAAATTGATTGTGGAAAATGAATTACCTATTGGTGCAATCTTACAATTCTACTTTCTAAAAGGTAATAAGTTGATTCTTGATTCCCTTTTTCAGGAAATACCACAATTAATAGCACCCGCCAATATTAACGATAACGGGAATGTAACTCAAGCGATTGAAACGACGACTTTTATTCCTATTGCTGCTGCAAAGATGCAAAACATCATCAAGGGTGACCAAGTACAAGTGAAAGTAACATTCCAAACGGCTGGAAATGGGGTACAAGATGTGACGGTTAAAGCTGATCAGACGATTAATTTTAGAATGGGTTTGCGATTTAAGCTTTGATAAGAACAGGTTTAATTTCCCAACGGATACGAACTTCTATCAAATCTTAACCTAAATGTGGTCAAAAGAAATCCTTGCCATTTAGGCAAATTTATTCGAGCCAATAAATCCGCACAACAGCAGTTATTATTTCACAATATACAAAAATGTAAGTAAAGACAATAAAAAAACGGCTGAAAACCCGAAGACCCCCAACCGCTATAACGTGTTTAAATTTTATTACTTACCACCCAGGCACTATATTCAATCCAAACACGACCTGTGTTTCTTTTTGTATCGGAACTGCCCAATAAGGTTCTAAAATTAAAGCACCAAATAAATTGACTCTTACGGATGCTCCTGCACTCATGACAGGTTTCACCGTAAAGGTTGAAACACCTTCACTATTATTCCCAAATTGGTCAAATGAATCCCAAGCCATTCCTGCATCAAAGAAGAAATTCAAATCAGTCAATAAAAATTTTGATTTAAATAAAGCCAACTGTTCTGGTCCTGTAAAAGGAATTCTAATTTCAAAGTTGGTGACAAACATTTTATCACCGACAAAATTTCTGGAAGATAAATTATTCGCATCCGTTACTGGATTTTGCCCATATCCATATCCCCGAACATACCAAGGATATGCTACATTATTAATCGCTCCTAAAGTATTCGTATTTTCTCCATATCGTCCATAATGCAAAGCTCTGAAAGCCAAACTAAATGGTTTGATATACTTATAAACTCTAGCATCAATTGTTACGCCTGTAAAATTTAAGTCGCCAAAATTTTGGTCCACGCCAATTCGATACCGATACCCTTGCAACGGTGCAGTTAAGCCCGAATAAGAATTATCGCCGACCAAAGCGGCATTGATGTTAAAGAAATTAATGCCCGGTCGAGTAGGCAATTTTTCTCGATCAGATTGTGTAATTGGATTCCCAAAATCATCTGTATATAAACTATATTGGTCGGTTCGGAAACCGTAATGCGTTAGTGCAGAACCAATTTCAAATCGTTTGGTAGTCGAAAAAGGTAATTGTAGAAAAACACTTGCTTTATCTTCAAACAATCGCTGTGTTTGTACTAAATATTCTTGCGCTTCAAAAGTCTGATTTTCGCCAATTTGCAAAGTTTCTGTTCCATTATAGCCAATACCCCCAAAACGATAAGGGGTATGAGATAAACTACCGCCCCAATAAAATCGACCTTTTTTATTCAGATAAGCGACCGTTCCACCAAAATCATAAATTTCTCCATTCAATCTTGCCCCTGTATATAATTGATGATTGCCTAAAATATCACTAAACAGAAAATCTACACCACCCTGTGCGCCAACTGCTGGACCAAATAATTGCCCCGTTTGTGCGCCTAACCCAGCACTTCCACCAATATAATCCAACTTAAATTTAGGGGTGTATTCCTTGCTATTAAAAGAGGACGTCTCTGCTACTGGTCTTTGGTCTAAACTATGTAAATTAGCATCGACAATAGAGGTCACTTCTTGATTTAAAGGTGGTAAAATAGAAGCCGCTAAATCTGTTTGATTGTTTGTTATTTCTTTATTTAAAAAGGCTTCAGCTCTTGCTCCGTAGATGGTATACTGTCCTTTGAAAAAGTGCGTATACAAAATTTTATCTCTTTTAAAAGAGGTCGAAATAGCTGGAGCAAACTCCGTAATCCCACTCACTCCTGTCATCAAATCAGTCATTTGTAAAACGGTACCCGTTACAATTTCATATTTATATAAATTTCTAAAACCATCTCGATTAGACAAGAATAATACATTGCCATCTTTATCAAAAACAGGGTTTAAATTATTGGCTTTTGGGAATAAATTTAACTGCCCCGCTTTTTTAGTCTCCACATCTAAAATGGCTAAATTAAATGTCCAAGCCCCGTGCGTTCGCCCTCTTCTAAAACTAACTTTGTCCGTTGAAAAAACTATCTTTTTTCCATCAGCCGACCAATTAGGTTGTGCTTCTGAATATTTATCATTCGTCAATTGGTTGACGGTCTTTTTTCTTAAATGATAACTGTATAAATCGACTTGTCCGTTTACCAATCCTGCCACCACAATTTCTTTTCCGTCAGGCGACCAACTTGGATTGCTAAAAGCAGGCACATTTGGAATGACAATTTCTTGTACTGTTTTTCTTTTTTCAATATCTTTAATCACCAAAACATTCTGTCCTTTTTTGAAAGCGACAAAGGCAAATTGTTTGCTATTTGGCGACCAAGTTCCTGCGGATTCTATGAAATTAAAAGCATCTAAATGCCCATCTCTAGTCGTACTTGCTACTTGCCGAATGGTTTTTCCAGTTTTGGCATCTGCTAAAAACAAATCGACTGAAAATAGATTTTTCTCAGATAAAAACATGACGTATTTACCATTGGGACTCAATGCTGGCGCAATGTTCATTTTACCAGAATTTTCTCCTGATAATAGTTTTTTGCCAACCAATGCTTCTTTATCCGTTTTTAAATGGTCTTTAT
>JAFMDF010000505.1 GCA_017857395.1 Bacteroidota bacterium
AACCGCAAAGTTACAATAAATACTATTTAGAACTTCATGCGTAAACCACTAGAGAATCTTATGAATATTGATACCGCCTTCAAGCAAACTCGGCTCATTGCCATTTTGACCTTATTAAGTTCCTTTCTCTTTTGTGGGATGGTCATGGTCGTCGCTATGAATATGGTCACTAAAGGAAAGGGTAAAATCTACATTACCAATGGCTTTGGTAATACCTTAACCGCATATCAGATTTCCGCTAATGAAAATCGAAAGGCAGAAGTCAAAGCACAAGTTCGGAATTTTCATGCCTTATTGTATGACATCACGCCTAATCCTGATGAAATTAAAGACAAAGTAGACCAAATTCTTTTGATGGGAGATGCTTCCGTTAAAGCTTTTATGGATAAACGAGGTGATAGCTATTATAAAAAACTGATTTCTTCTAATGTGGAAATTAAATATGAATTGGATTCCATCAAGGTTAATATTGATGTCTATCCTTATAAAGCGGTGCAATATGGAAAAGAAATTGTGCAAACCCAAGTCGGCTTTCTAATCAAAAATCTAATTACTTCTTTGGATTTAAGAGAAGTGGCTAGGACGGATGATAACCCACATGGGCTATTAATCGGCGGTTTTGAAGTCCATAAAAATAATCGCATCCAATTTGTAGAAATGAATAAATAGGTTGGTGATTCATGATTGGTGACTGGTTGAGTAGTCCTAATCACGAATCACCAGTCACCAATCACTAAAATATGAGTAAACTATCACAAGCGTTAAAAGGAAAAAATGGAGGTGTTCCCACCATCTTACTATTACTCCCTGTTCTTATAGCGATAATTGGAGGTATCGTTTATTTATCTACGACCATCAAAAAAGGAACGGTCAAAAAAAAGATGCAACAAGCATCAATGGCGGTGGGCTTACAAGAGGATATTAATTATATCTCTACCAAAACCAAAGCAAGTGAGGTTTTTGCGCTGAGTAAAAAGGAAATGATTAAAGCCGAAAAAAGTGAAAGCTTTTTGATGGCTAGAGCCAAAAGGAAATTGGATAAATCCGTTTTCTCGGAAAGTATGGGGGTTAATGATGAAACACTTTCTGGTTTTGATGACCAGCTCTCCCCTACCCTATCTGATATCCCAGAAAATACACCTGGTGCATCCTTAAATAATATGGAAGTTGATTCTATAGCTGCTACGGATGATTTGAATTATTTGATGAATAAAATCAAAGAAGACAAGAAAAGTAAATACCACGTTCTCGAAGAGCAAAGGCAACAACGTTTAGCAGCGGCTAAATTAGAAAATAGGCAAAAACGAGAAGCTTTAGACCAAAGTACCTTGAGTGCCGAAGCGGCGGCTTATCAAAAAGGCTTAGCAGATAGTCAGACTCAACAGGAGGCTTTTAATGGTACTTCGACCAAACCTCCTAAGAAGCCCAAGAAAAATGGTTTAGCCTTTAGTACTTCTTTTGGTTTGAAGGATGATTTAAACATTAACGTCAAAAAAGTACCAGTTACGGCTATCGAAAATTTAGCACCGATTGACCCTTTTGAAACTCAGGCATCTGCTTTAAAAGCGGTCATTGACCAAAAACAAAGATTTAGAACAGGCGATAAAATTCAGCTTCGGGTTTTAGAAGCTGGTTTTTATAGAACCTTGGCTATTCCTCGAAATACCTTGATTTATGGAATCTGCTCTATTTCTGCTAATCGGTTATTTGTCAATATCAGCTCCATCAATGTAAATGGCAAAGTCATTCCATCTTCTTTATCAGTTTACGATTTAGATGGTATCGCTGGTATTTACATTGATGGAGCTTATCAAGATGCTACCAAACAAGCGATTAACCAAGGACTTGCTGATGCAGGTAATTTTGGCTTAAGAAATACCCTTGGTAATTTATCCATCAAACTTGGAAGGAAAGCCAATCAAAAACAAACAGCTTTTATTCCTACGGGATATCAAGTGTTATTATACGATTCGCAGAATCTTTAAATAGAATATAATTATGAGAAAACTAATACTTTTGGGAGTAGGTTGCCTACTCTCCTATTATTCCTTTGCCCAAAACAGCATCATCCAGATTATGGAAAATCAAACTTCTCATTTGATTTTTCCTGCTGATATTATTTATACAGATATTGGAGATAATCAAAATTACATTATCAGCTATACCAATAATATTTTAAGGGTCAAAGGTGTCAAAACAAATAAGCAGACTAATTTGACTGTACTAACCAAAGACCAACATTATTATTCCTTCTTTGTCATGTACCTCGAAAATCCACAACTCAACTATTTTATTACCACTCGAATGGCTATTAAAGTATTGGGGAATACAGACAATAAATCACCGCCTACTGTTCCTACGTCTGCTAAGACTACCTCCAAAACGGAAATCAGAAGGGTCAATTTACCCGTTCGTAAACATTCCAATACGGCTACTATTGATGATAATTTATTCGATAAAGCAGTCTCTTTACTAAGCAAATCCCACTTATACGATTATATCGGTGCTAGGCATGGAGACATCCAACTAAAGGTAACGGGTATTTATCATAGTCTTAAAAATTGCTTTATAGTCTATGAAATCAGAAATCGTGGTGCTATTCCTTATGATATTTCTTACGTCGAATTTGGTATCAAAGAAAGAAAACGACCTAAAAAGTCCGCACAACAAGAAAAGAAGTTAGCCCCCCTTTTTACGGTCAAAGAAGAAATTACCAGAGTACTCCCCTATCAAGTAAATGAATATGTAGCGGTATTTGGTAAAGTAACCGTTCCCAATGACCGCCTTTTTTATATGGAGGTCGTCGAAGATGGGCGAAATATTACGCTAGATATTCTTTTTCATAAACTGCCGATTCGTCGGCTTTATTAAATAATGATGAAGTACTTAAAGATTTTATTTGGGTGCTTACTTTGTTTTTTGGGCAAAGAAGGCATCAGCCAACAACATTTATCTAAAACTTGGTCGATTTCTACAGGCATCGTTTTTAATGCTAAAGGAGGAAATGCAACTATCCACTACCACTTAAATAGTTTTGATGAACTACGCCTCAATTTTTATGGTATCAGCCAAACCTATTTTCTTCCAAGTAGTGAAATCGGATTCCCCCTTAAAACGAATAGTCTAAGTCTTGAATTTTCCAAAGGTTATAAATTCAGAAGACTCAAAAAAGCGACAAGCTATTTTGGTATGGGCTTTTTCTGGGGGAAAGAAAAATTCAAAAACAATGAACTACCAGCTAACAATTTATTTGGTATCAGTACCTTCCATGAAACAGAATATGCGCCTTTTAATTGGGGCGCTCTTTTTACTCGTTTTAATATGCTTATCCCTCTGTCTTTTAATAAAAGTAAAATACTAAGATTGACATTTGGAACTAGGTTCTACTTCTAACATCAAGTAAATTCCATCAACCTAAAATCAATATTTGATAGCAAGTCTTGTCACTTGCTATCCTGCTATACTTATGCCCTTTGGGTAATTTTTTTAATCATGGTCTTTGGCCATCAAACATACTAAAAATGAATCGTACACTTCAGCTTAAAGCTATTTTATTATTCTTTGTATTCCTTTCCTTTGGAAGGGCAACAATCAATGCTCAATGTATTTTTTACAATCAAACGGAGAGATTACAATATGCAGCTATCAAGGCTATTTATGACCAAAATTCCAAAGTCTTCTTTAGTTCTAATTTAAATAATTTTGTCAATCAGCAAATTTGCAGCATCTGTGATATTCCCGAAGTTTATTGTGAACGTGAAAAAGTCGTTGGTCTTTCTTTTAGAGGGTCAAATCTAACGACTATGCCCCGTGAAATTGCGGCTTTTCCAGACCTTCAGTTCTTATATTTAGACAATAATCAACTATCCTGTTTACCAAAAGAGGTCGCAGTTATTTGTGCTGGTAACGCTGCTAATTTAACCTTAGAAGGCAATCCAATTTTTAACACAACTGGCTTTTTTGATTTCTGTGCCAATCCTAGAGATATTTGCATCCCTTCTAAATCATTCGATCTTTGTGATAATCTTGGATTTATCAATTATTTGGATACACTTTATATACTAGGCTTAGGAGAAAAATACAGTAAAGTGGAAATCATTGGTGCGAATACTGGTTGGAAAGTTTTTCCTATCTGTGAAAATTGTGATGACCTACAATTAATTAATGATTTACCTGATGGGGAGTATACCCTAAAAATTAATTTGACCGATAAAAATGGCCAATCTTGTTATCGGGAGGAAAAAATAACTATCGCTCGTAATGGTATTCAACCGACACCTCCTGCTACTAATATAGGAGACATCAATTGCGACCAACTCGAATTTGAAATAACTGGGGGCGATGTTTATATCAATGGGTTGACTGCTAACTATAATAAAGTAGAGTACATTGGTGCGAATACTAATTGGAAAGTGGTGCTTGAATGTGATGGTACTTGTTCAACTAATACTTTAATACCTTCTTTAAAAGTTGGAACTTATACTACCGGTTTAGGAAATACCTGCTATCGAGAAAAAATAGTTAGCATTGATAATGCTAATCCGACATTGCCTGATGATGGTGAGCTTGGATCAATTAATTGTGATGGATTAGAATTTGAAGTAAATTTTGATGGGGTTTATATTAGTGGTCTAACTGCAGTTTATAATAAAGTCGAATACATCGGAGCAAATACGGATTGGAAAGTAATTAGAGAATGTGATGGTGATTGTCCTAGTATCCGCTTAGTTCAAGGATTAAAACAGGGTACTTATACTTTTAAAGTTTTTCAATCAGGTGAATTTGGCGAAAATTGTTATCACGAAGAAACTATACGAATTGACTCGGATGACCTCCCCTACCCTTCTGAGCAAAATGGTCAACTCAATTGCGACAATCTCGTTTTTGATGGATTTGTGAATCAAATCTATGTCGGCAATCTTATGGCTAGTGGTTTACGCATGAAGTTCTAAATAGTATTTATTGTAACTTTGCGGTT
>JAFMDF010000133.1 GCA_017857395.1 Bacteroidota bacterium
TTACCGAGCAACCCTCGAATGGAACAGTAGCGGTAAATGGTGATGGAACGATAACCTATACCCCTAATGCTAATTTCAATGGACTGGATACCTTGATTTATCAAGTTTGTGATGATGGCACTCCCCTACCAAGTCAATGTGATACGGCTTATGTCTATCTGGTTATTGACCCAGTTAATGATCCACCAGTTGCGATGGATGATGCGACTAGTACTCCTGAGGATACGCCAGTAATGGTCAATGTAACCACTAATGATGATGACCCACTAGACCCGCTTGGTAATATTGACCCAACGACGGTAGATACAATTATGGGAGGTAGTCCAGTCAATGGTACAATAGTAATTGACCCAGTAACGGGCGTGATTACTTATACACCTGACCCAGGCTATAATGGTTTGGATAGTTTAGAATATGTGGTTTGTGATGATGGGAATCCATTACCTGCTCAATGTGATACGGCTAAAGTTGTTATCAATGTTGGCGCAGTTAATGACCCACCTGTTGCCGTCTTGGATAGAGATACGACGGATGAAGATACACCTGTCTATGTGGATGTACAGGTAAATGATTCCGACCCAGATGGAGATGACTTAACGACGCTGGAAGTGATTCTTATGCCAGATGACGGAACGGCAATCATAACTAATTTGGATAGTATATTATATACGCCTGATCCAAGTTTTGTGGGCAATGATACTTTGACTTATCGAGTTTGTGATGCAGGGGGACTTTGTGATACGGCTTATGTCTATCTGGTTATTGAACTAGTTAATTCCCCTCCAACAATGGGTAACGAGATAGTATTTACTCCACAGGATTCTATTTTAAAAGATATAGATTTAGTGGATAATAATACAGATCCAGACGGTGACCCATTAACCATTAATCCGCCGATTACTAGTAATCAAGGTGGTGTAGTTACCGATAATTTAGATGGTACAATTGATTATACGCCACCGGGAGGATTTACAGGAAAAGATACCCTTATTTACACCGTATGCGACCCATCATTGGCTTGTGTAACGGATACCTTATTCATTACAGTAGGTGGATGTGTGACGGTAAATACAGCCGTTTATCTAGAAGGTTCTTGGGAGGAGACGAATATGTACACCAAATTGAATAATTTGGGCTATTTACCAGGACAAAAACCTTCGACCTTCTTTGGTATTTTTACTACTGCTGGTCAACCTTATAATAGGGCTCCTTGGAACTATACAGGTACAGAAGGTACAACGATGGACTATATGGTTTCTGGCATTCCAGATGCAGGTTATCCAACCACAGCTGTAGATTGGGTATTGGTTTCTTTACGAACAGGCAGTCATGATTCTACGATGGTTTGCCAACGAGCAGGCTTATTGCATCAAGATGGAACAATCACCTTTGAAAGTGGATTTGATTGCTGTGACCTCAATCCTTTCCAACAATATTACTTGGTAATTGAGCATAGAAACCACCTAATTGTGATGTCCCATCAACCAGTATCTGTTACGAATGATACCATAGCTTATGATTTCCGAATCCAACAGTCTTATACCAATTTGTTTGGATTTAGCCAGAAAGAAATCAAACCTGGGGTATTTGTCATGTATGGCGGAAATGGGGAGCAAATCAATAGTGGTTCCTCCGATACAGATATCAATGTTGGGGATAAGTCAACTTGGTTAGATGAAAATGGAGATCACAGTAGTTATTATTTCCAAGATTTTGATATGAATGGCGACTCCAATGTACAAGACAAAAACTTATGGTTGCGGAATAATGGTAAATTCTCGGATGTACCAAGAAATTAATAATTCTATAAACAGAAACGAAATCATTTAAAATGATTTCGTTTCTTTCTTCATTAAGCTAGATTAATTAAAATGAAAAAATATCATATATCTATATTGAGTGCTTTAATCATCTTAGCAGCTCACTCTTTTATTAATGCTCAAAATCAGTATAATATTCGACTAGCATTTTTGGCACAACCAAAAACAGACCAAGTTTGCTATGAAATCCAGTTAGCTAGTGCTGATTTAAGAGATTTGAACCTAGCTGGGCAAAACTATCGACTTTATTATGATACAGAAAAGTTTCGATATAACCCGAATAGTAGTCAATCTTTACTACCCATGGATAAATATACTCCGTTGGTTACTAAAGATGATTTAACAGCAATTAATGCTTCTGGTATAGGTATTTTACCATTTGAAGAAAACTTAGGTTTTCTAAATATTGGGCTTGATCTAAATGATGTTCAAAATGGAGGTATTGTGCTTCCAACATCTGGTGAATGGGTCAATACAGCTCAACTCTGTTTTGATTATATCAATCCAGATAATTCGTTATCGGAGTCACAAGAAAAGGAATTATACTGGGCACGGGAAGCGTTGACAGATGTTTATGCAACTGCTTATGTAGAAGTTGCAGAATGGACTGCTCCTTTTAAAACTCAACCAGCTTTGGTCGATACCTATCATGATATTGCACTTAGCACTTCTTTAAAAGAACAACTTTGGCAACAAGCGTTTGAAATTTATCCTAACCCAACAAAAGACAACGTCTTCGTGAAATATGAAAGCCAAGAGGAAACCAATTTAATCTTAAGAGGAATAAATGGCGCCGTTTTAATGCATAAAACTTTACCTAAAGGAGTAACTTATGAGCAAGTTAATCTAACAGCGTATCCTTCGGGGATGTACCAACTAGAAGTAAAACAAGGGCAAAAAAGGTTTTTTAAAAAAATAGAAAAAATACATTAAACCTAATTAATAACTCATGTTACGCACCCAAAGCTTGAGCTTTGATTAGCGCCAGTTCTTTGAAAGCTGCTTTATTTGCAGCAAGGTAAATTTTAGATTTCATAGCGAAGTGGTTTAGCTTCGATGAAAATTTTAGTTTTTCTAATTTGATGTAAGCCATAATTGAAGCAAAAATGTGATTGGATTGCGTCTTCAACGTTCTAGTTGGTGACTTTCCAATAGCGGCATTTTGCTTTAGGCTTTTATGATATTCCTCTACACTCCATCGTTTTTTATAGAGTGTTGTAAAATCATCATCTGACAAGCTAAAATCATTAGAAACCAGAAATCGTACACCTGTTGATTGATTCTTGTTTATAAAAACCTGCTTAGTTAGAAGGATAGGAATTTCTAAATCTTTTAACCAAACTTTCACAGGGGTATTATCTGATATGTCTATTTCATCAATTCTTGTCCAATGACCTGCATTTCGGTCTTGTTCCGATATGGCGACCTGTCGATTGGTTTTCATATCAAAAATGAAAAACTTCTTTTTCTTTTGAATGAAACGCATATTATCTGCCGAACCAAACCAGCTGTCCGCTAATACATACTTGAATTTCAACTGATTATGAATAGATTGCGCAATCATAGCTCGCATCATTTCGTTTTTAGTCACAGGGCTTATTCGTTTTTCCTTTTTAGTTTTGATGATACTAAATAGTACTGTTTTTAAAATGATTTGAAAACCAATTGGTATACGTAATGGCTGACTCATCCCAGAATCCTGTGTATGATAGAAAGCATTAAGCATATTAACACCTTTGACTGACTTGCTTTGGGAATGCTCCCAGTGCCAACAAATCATATCGTTTTCATCAGTATATGGTTTTTCAATTATAACGTCATCAAAAATTAAACAGGCATCTGTTGTTTCATGCCTACGTACTAAGGGCTTGGCTTTTTGCCAAAGCACTTTTGAATTAAATTCATTGCCTGATAATAAACGAGTAATGCTATCATGCGAAATATCTCCATTAACTAATCTGGATAACCCTGTAGCTGAGGTTTGCCCAAAGCTCGAAAGCAGATAGTCTGTATATAAATCTAATTTATCTTGCATAGCCCAAAGCTAGCTTTTCATTTCCAATTTGCAAAAATTGCGTAACATGAGTTAATAATAAATGTAACCAAAAAAGAATGAATATGAAATTGAAACTTCATAAATTAAAATTAATAATCTCCATTTGGCTTGGGGCAATAATCAGCTTAGCCGCCCAATCCAGTTTTGATATTAGGTTACAATTTGAAAATTACGATACTGTAAACCAAATTGCCAATTATACTATCCAATTGCGAAGTGCAGATAATCGTCAATGGGGGTTAGCTGGTCAAAATTATCGCTTGTATTATGATGCTTCTAAAGCAACTTTCCAGCAGGGAATATCTTTGTTACCAGCCGCCTATCAGGATTTCAATTTAGTCCAACATATAGTAGAAATCGATGCCTCTCATATACAGACTCAGGCGATAGATTTTTCTAAAACGTTAAGCTTTTTAAATTTTGCTATAGACTTGAATAATACTACTGATGGAGGAATTTTTCTTCCACAAGATGGTACTTGGGTAAGCACCACAAGGCTCTCGTTTAAGGGAAAAAGCATCGAAAACATAAAAAAACTAGAAGTTGTCTGGGGCAGAGACCAGAAAACCAATGATTATGCTACCTCTTTCGTTGAAATTCATGAATGGGTTGCAAGCAATACAACATCAGCTACCTTCGGAACTAATTTTTTTGATATAGTTAGAAATAAGTTAAAAATAAAACTCTTTTTGCAAGGGCCTTATAATAGCGAGACTAATTTGATGGATGATAATTTAAGAAGAAAAGGATATCTTCCATTAGAAGAACCTTATTCAAAAATAGGCTCAGAGCAAAATTTATTAAAATTTAAACAGAATGGTAGGGGCGGAGAAAAAGTAGCAACTAGCGTTTTTGATGATCGAGGAGAAAAATCTATTGTTGATTGGATATTTTTAGAACTTCGGAATAAAAATAAACCCAGTAAAATAGAAGTGACCCAAGTGGCACTATTACAAAAAAATGGAGCAGTTGTAGCGCTTAATGGATATGATCCAGTACAATTTAGTTCCATGCCAGATAGCTTTTATTTAGCCATTAAACATCGCAATCATTTAGGCATTATGAGTAAAGAGCTACTTTCTAAATCGGTAACTAGGATTGATTTTTCTGCCCCTCAGACAAATGTATGGGGAAATCATGCAAGATTAGAAGAAAATGGTGTAATGCTTTTATGGGGTGGAAATGCAGATAGTGATAATTATTTGGTGCTAAATGGTGGAGGTATTGCCAATCCCGATAAAGATTATGTTTTTTTTGATATATTATTAGATAAAAATAATAAAAACAAATTACTAAATCATATTGCTCAAGGGTATTATTGTGGGGACACTAATATGGACGGAGAAGTTCGTTATCAAGGAATGGATAATGATATTAGTATGATGATTTTTGTAAATATAATTCGTTACCCAGACAATGATCAATATTACACCAACTATGTAATTGAAGCTCAATTATCTAAATAAAAGGTGATTATAGTTTTTTGCGCAAGCGATACAAATTAAATCCAGAAAATGAACAGAATTAAATTTATAATAGTTTACGTTATCTTCATAACAGGATATTTACCACTAGTCGCCCAATCCGATTATGATTTGAGGTTAACATTAGATACAGTAGATTGTAATAATAATACAGCTTGTTTTAATGTTCAGCTGCGAAGTGCGGATGGGGCTACCTGGGGCTTGGCTGGTCAAAATTATCGACTGTTTTATGATGCCTCCTTAGCCTCTTGGCAGTCTGGATTATCCGTCCTATCCTCGGATTATCAAAACTTTACTTTAATTCAAGATATTCAAGATGCAGATGCGTCCGCAACTAATAGCAACCTCAATTTTGAAGAAAATCTAAGTTTTCTTAATTATACGATGGACTTGAGCAATACTTCCATGGGCGGCATTAATTTACCTGCTGATGGAAGTTGGGTGACTACCTCTCAGCTCTGTTTTATATTAACAGATTCTTTAATTGATAATCCAAGTACTTGTTTAGAAATAGTTTGGGCAAAAGATGGCCTTACAAATGATTATGCCACCTCTTTTGTGGAAGTTTCTGAATGGGTCGAAGCAGATAGCACCGAAATGGCAGATGGGCAGATATATGATGGCTTGGATGCAAGCGATGGTTCGAGTTCTTGTTTTACAGATATTTGTAATCCTCCAGGGGAATATGGAATTAGGCTTACTTTTGATAGTTTGGATTGTATCAATCAAACCGCTTGTTTTAATGTGCAGCTCCGCAATGAAGATACGACCGCTTGGGGGCTTGCTGGGCAGAATTATCGACTATATTATGATGCCTCCCTAGCCTCTTGGCAATCAGGGGTATCCGTTTTGCCCAATACCTATCAAAACTTTACCTTAATTCAAGATTTACAAGATGTAGATGCTTCGGCGACCAATAGCAATCTTGCTTTTGAAGGAACGCTAGGCTTTTTGAATTATACGATGGATTTAACCGACCTTTCTAATGGAGGAGATTCTTTACCTGCGGATGGTTCTTGGGTAACCACCTCCCAATTATGTTTTACCTTAGAAGATAGTTTATTAGATAATCCCAGCACTTGCCTAGAAGCAATTTGGGCTAGAGATACCCTAACTGCTGATTATGCCACTTCTTTTGTGGAAGTAGCTCAATGGGTACAAGCCGATAGTACCCAAATGGCAGATGGGGTATTTTACGATGATTTAGATTCTTTAGATGGCAATGATGCTTGTTTTAATAATTTATGCCTTTTTGACTATGGAGATTTGCCAGATATAGCGAATGGCACAACTGGCATTACGGATTATGAGACTTACGACTCTACAGGAGGACCCGCTCATCAAATTATTGTAGGCTTATTCCTTGGAGACACCGTAGATGTTGATACGGATGGGCTACCTGATAGTTTAGCCATTGGAGATGATGCCAAAGATGGGTATGATGATGAAGATGGCATCACTATTTTTCCAAGCTTGAATATTGTACCTGGTGGGACAATAAGACTACCACTTAATGTAACCAATCTAACAGGAGATACCGCCTATGTAGAAGCATGGATAGATTGGAATGGAGATGGAGCTTTTGATGGCACTAATGAAATGGTTGCTGACTTTAAAGATAATAAAGATGGTGTTTTTCCTAGCTATATAGAAATTTCTGTACCAGTCGATGCCGTAATAGATAGTTTATTAGGATTTAGGATTCGGTTGAGTAATACCGATAACATGACCCCTTACGGAAAAGTCCGTTCAGGAGAAGTAGAAGATTATTTATTAGGTATTGGATGTCCGCAAGCCCCTTGTCTTCCTGTTTCGATAAGCATTATTAAACAATAATAAAAGAATTATTCTCTTTGACAATTTTTTCAGCTTTCTGCCTTCGGGCAGAAAGTCTTTGTCAGAAACAAAGAAGTAATGTTCTTATTTAATTTTTGGTAAGTCCCTATCCCTTAAAAGGTAGGGATTTTTTATTTTCCTACTCCAAATAAAAAGAGCTGCCTCTTTTTGAAAAGAAGCAGCTCTTTATTAACCAAAAAAAATACATCAACTTAAGCAATTATTTACTCTATAATCACTTTTTTAGTCATTAACTCGCCATTATCAATTCTGGCAGAAATGTAATACAAACCATCTTCCAACTGATCCAAAGCAACGCGAACCACGTCATTCGGTATTCTATCCAATTGAATTTGCTCAACCACCTGACCAATTTGGTTATGAATCTGAACAATCCCTTTCTGGCCAGCAAATCTTCGCATATTTACGAATAATTCATCAGTAGCAGGATTTGGATATATTTCAAAATCAGTAGTCGTTGTAAGCAATTGAGTAGTCAAATTAGGTGCAACCAAAGAGCCGCTGCCCATTACTACATCTTGGGTGAAAGAACAAGTAGATTGCCAGTTAGCGGTATATAACTGTACATCAACATGGTAAGTACCTGCACTTAAACCAGTAGCTGTAATCGGGCCAGAACAATTTGCGCCAGTACATTCTTTAGCCAGGCTATAGTCTGGATTAAAAATCTTTACGATAGCAACAGGTGCAGACCAACCAGAAACAGAAATTTGACCATTTCCAGATTGAACATTGATATTATCACAATCGCCGCCGTTACTATTACCACCACCAGTATTTCCGCCACCGTTATTGCCTCCGCCACTACCAACAGTCACTCTATCTTGTTTTTCACAAATAAAGCCCCATTGTGCGGTATAGAATTGTACTTGTACATTATACTCCCCATCGCTTGCACTTTGGGTAACTGTATTCGGACAATTGCCAGAACATTCAAAAATTAAATTCCAATTAGTATCAAAAATCTTAGTGATTTCGATAGCTGCTGTTAAGCCACTAATCGTCACTTGTCCATTACTGCCGCTAAAGCTAATATCTGCACAAGTACCTGTTCCACCGCCGCCAGTACTTCCACAACCTGCAGGTGGATTCACCGTAATGGTCGTTTCACAACCTGCAACATCATGATCGACGATAGCAAAAGTCTTGGTGCCACTTACGCCAGAAACACGTCTAGTAGAACCATAAGCCTGGGTATAAAGACCAGCTTCAGGTAAATCCCAACCCCAATCTCCAACATTAGAACCATTGACCGTTACATCGAAAGAGTAAGTAGAACCATCACAACTGATATTGCTTACACTCGCATTGATGGAACAATTCTGTGGAACAATATCTCTTGGAGAGAAACCCGCATCAAGTGTTAGGTTATTCTCCCCTGCACTAAGTGGAAAGAAGTCTGTGAAACCAAGCAAATTAATATCACTATCACTAGCGTCATCACTTCCTTGATCTTTCGGAGAAGGAATTAAATTATCAGGCTGTCCAACTAATTTTAATTGATAAGTACCTGGATCTAAATCAGAAAACAGATATTTACCATTTTGGTTGGTCGTTGTAAAGGCTATGAAATTGCCATTGGCATCATTTAACTGAACATAAACCCCTTCTACACCAGGTTCCCCTTGATCCATGAGTCCATTCCCATTATTATCTCGGAATGCCATATCTCCAACACTTGCTTTGCCACCAGGGCTACCTGGTACTAAACCAGCATCCACGGTTGAGTCATTTTGCCCTTGTGCTAAGAAGAAAACATTCGTCATACCATTTGGTCCAATATCATTATCAGTAGCATCATTACCTACATTCATTGGCCCAGGCGTAAACCCAGCTGGAACATTAACCATCACTTGATAAGACCCTTGAGGGACGTTATTAAATTGATAGTTACCATTTCCATTAGTGGTTGTCGTTTGAATAGTATTGCCGTTGCTGTCTTGTAATTTAACGGTAACACCACCGATTCCAGGCTCCCCACCATTTTGTTGTCCGTTATTATTATTATCAGCAAAGACTTTATCTCCAATACTACCATTATTTGGTTGATTAGGAACAAAACCTGCATCAATGGTCGGATTATTTTCTCCAGTATTTAAGAAGAAAGGATCCGTCATTTGATTGGCTTGATTATCACTATCTGTTGCATCATTACCCACATTAGCAGGAGATTGTGTAAATCCTGCAGGCGTATTAAACATTACTTTATAAGTGCCTGAGGATAAACTTGTAAAGCTATAATTACCTCCGCCATCTGTAGTCGTTTGTTGCAAAGTATTGCCATTGCTGTCTTGCAATTTAACGGTAACGCCACCAATACCAGGTTCCCCACCATCTTGTTGTCCGTTATTATTATTATCAGCAAAGACTTTATCTCCGACGCTAGCATTATTATTTTGCTGGCTTGGTACATATCCTGCATCTATATCAGGTCTATTCTGGTTTTCGCCAAGGAAAAAAGGATTGGTCATCTGATTGATTTGTACATCAGAATCCGTTGCTTCATTTCCTCCCTGTTTTGGCATTGTAATCGTAAATCCAGCAGGGGTATTGAACATCACTTTGTACAACCCTTGCGATAAGCCAGTAAAGCTATAATTACCCGCACCATTTGTAGTAGTCGTTTGTAAAACATTCCCATTTAAGTCTTGTAATTTAACCGTTACATTATCAATACCAGGTTCGCCACCGTTTTGTACACCATCACCATTATTGTCCACAAAAACTTTATCTCCAAGAGTCGCTCCATTATTTGGTTGATCAGGTACAAATCCTGCATCAACTGTATTATTTACCTGACCTTGTGGTAAGAAAAACGGGTCGGTCATTTGATTACTCTGGTTATCACTATCCGTAGCATCATTCCCCACATTAGCAGGCGATTGGGTAAAACCAGTAGGGGTATTGAACATTATTTTATAAGTGCCTGAAGGCAAATTTGAAAAACTATAAGTACCACTACCACTAGTTGTCGTTTGTTGCAAGGTATTACCATTGCCATCTTGTAACTTAACCGTTACGCCACCAATACCAGGTTCGCCATTATCTTGCTGACCGTTGCCATTATTATCTGCAAAAACTCTATCTCCAATTGTTGCATTATTAGGTTGTGAAGGAACATAACCAGCATCAATATTGGTTAATGTCTGCCCTTGACCTAAAAAGAAAGGATTGGTCATTTCATTATTCTGTACATCGGAATCTGTATTATCATTGCCTCCTTGTTTCGGCATCGTAATAGTAAATCCAGCAGGCGTATTAAACATTACCTTATATAGTCCTTGTGGAACGCCATTGAAATTATAATTACCAGCACCATCTGTGGTAGTTGTTTGTAAAGTATTGCCATTAGAGTCTTGTAATTTGACGGTAACATTGCCAATACCTGGTTCACCACCGTTTTGAATGCCATTACCATTATTGTCAGCAAAGACCTTATCTCCAATACTTCCTTGATCTGGATTGCCTTGCATTAAACCTACATCTTGGTCCAATCGCATATCGCCTGGATTGATAAAAATAGGATCTGTCATTCCTGTACTAGGATTCGCATCTGAGTCATTCGCTTCATTCCCTCCTTGATTTTGGGGAGAGAAACCAAACCCAGCAGGGATATTGGTATAAGTCAATTTATAAGACATTCCTACCATTGCAGTAAACTTATATTTCCCAAAAAAATCAGAAGTTTGTTGAGCAATAAACTGGCCATTATCTTTACTTAGAGTAACGATAACTCCTTGAATACCAGACTCACCCGCATCCATAATACCATCGCCATCTAAATCATTGAAAACCATATCTCCAATCATGCCTGTGCCTGTTTGACCACAATCTTCTACGATAATCGTAATATTAACCGTTCTTCGGCAGGGTACACAAACTTCATTAAAGTTATTACCATTATTATTTCCGCTACTTCCAGAACCTGAATTAGAACCGCTACCGCTTCCAGAACTACCAGAGCCTGAACTGCCACTTCCAGAACCATTATCTATTCCTCCTTGTGGGCAAATAACTAGATTTGCAAAATCTCCTCCTGAGCTAGAACCGCTACCGCTTCCAGAACTACCAGAGCCTGAACTGCCACTTCCAGAACCTGAGCTAGAACCCGAACCCGAGCCACTACTTCCACTTAAACCATTATTATTGTTGTTGTTATCTGTACAATTATTATCAATGGTCAAAGAAATCTGACGACTACCAGCACTAGCAAAAACAACATCTACTGGCCCTTGACCAACAAAAGTTTGAGGAGATGCATCAGGGCCAAAATTCCAAGTATATTCCAAACAAGGAAAACCCAAATCTGGAGCAGAAAAGGTAATAGGTGTTCCTAAACAGAAATTACCAGTTGAACTGATTAATCCACTTATGGGTGTATTAATTGTTGGTGTTGGACATTCTTCTGGTGGAGGCGGTGGTGTACAGGAAAAGCCATTATCAAAAATGACATTTTCTAAAATCAAAGCACCAAATTGGTCGCCTGGCACAATAGGTGCAGAGCAAGAGGTATGAAAATCGAGGGTTTGTAAACGACTTCCTCCTTGGCCTGTACGAAGGATGATTTCTGTAGCAGAATCAAATTTATCTCCGCCCGCATTAAGGGTAAAAGTTTCGCCTAAATTTACTGTTCCACCGAAAAAATCATCTACCTCTACATAGATAGAAGCAGCCGTTGCCGAACCACCATCACAGTCAAATTTTGAGCCTTGAGATTCATTAGAGCTGCTACAACTTCCGCCCACATAGCGGAAAGTAATTTGTTGAGGTTTACCCCCTTGGTCGCAACAATCACTACTGTTACTACCAGAGCCGCTGCCACTACTACCGCTCTGAGCAATGGTAGGGATACTTAATCCTATTAAAAAAAATAGGGAAATAGCTGAAATCAAATATTTCAGCTTTGAGTACTTGTTGTTCATAATTTTTGTTTTAACTGATTAATAAGTAGGTTGTTGATTATCAATTAATTAGGTGGTGTAATATTGCCCATTGAATTAGTCAATTTACCTATGATATTAATAGCTTTAATATTAAAAAGTGAGTGTTAGTAATTGTAAGGCAGCACCAGTTATGGTGGTAAGAAATAAGATTTAAGTGGTCTCATAGAACGGAATTTTTCAAATAAAGGGTTAAGAAATGGCATTTTGTTAGAATTGGTATTTTGTCTCAAAGAGCAATATAATCCTAAGGTATCTAAGGTACATTAACCAGATTCCAATGCGTTTTTTACTATAAATGTGCTAATAAAAAAGGTTTCTAAATGAACCAAAAGGGCGTTAGAAATCTAAGGCTTAATAAAGCACATTATTTAAGTCAACCGTTTACTTAAAAGGGTTTAATTTGTAAATCCGAATAAATAAAGGCAAATCCTACCATTTATAGTATCCTAAATTTTTTGATTTACAATCAATGTAAGTGGTGGTGGTGGAAAGGGGGTAATTGAAAAACACATTAAAGTTAAACTTTATTTACTAATTCTCCTAACAATAGTTTTAGGAATTCTTATTTTGATGATTTAGGTGAGTAAAAATATAAAAAACCGTCCTGACTAGCTTCAAGTCAGAACGGCCCCATTCTGAGAAAACAGAACAGTAAATCCTATAAATCCTTCTTTAAAAATAGCTGCCGTACTGCCCAATTGATGTCTCAATCAGTTGATTATCAAAGCCAAATCTAAGGGGTGTTTATAAAACTGTCTTTTATAGAGCGTAAGTAAGTGTAGAGACCGAATTTTCAATAAATGGGTAAGTTCTCAAAACGCCCATCAGGAGACGAACAAAAGAGTGGTTTTAATTAAAAAAGGGCTGAATCCTTGTCAAAACCAGCCCTCAATTTTTAACTAAAATTTTGGCAGATAAGACATGACACTTTATCATGTTACCTGCTTGATTAAAAACCGTTTACCTATTTTATATTACTAAACCGCTTACTACTGGACATTTTGATTCTGGATACTGGATTTTAGATACTAGATAAATCAAGCGACTAAATAATGGACTTCTAGATGTTTGATTCTTAGGGTTTTACAAAATTTAGCTAGTTGCCGAATCCATCAAGAATCTAGCATCAAGTATCCAATGTCGGGTAGTAAGACTAAATCGTTATACTGTTACGCTACTCCACATTTTTCAAGAATAAATATTAGTCCCTCTCGATTAGTTTTCAGCTCTACTCCTCAATTTTATAAATCCTTGCAACTCGTTAGTTTATTCATTGTTATTCATTAAAATATAGCCTATTGCAGTTACCTTTCATAATAATGAAATCTCCAATAGTTAAAAGTATTCCTGCCGAAACCAGCATTTTTACTAACGCCAAGTAATGTTTTTTATAAATGATTAGATAGCTTTAATGATCCTCATCAATTACTAATGATGGACAAAACTGTTATTAACCATTAAAAATCTAAAATTGGGAATGATAACTAAGTACAATTAAATATGCATGTTGTCAGCATAGAAAGGTAGCATTCCTGTTATTAGGTTTTGTTTTTTCAATTAAAATTTAATCTACTAATATCATTAGTAGATAGCCGACATAGCTTACTATTTTCTAATTGAATTTTTTAGAGTATCAATAAATTGATTTAATGAAAAGGTTCATTTTATTGAAATCTAACAACCGAATACTATTAAAGTGGAAGACAAAAGTGGATTTGTGTAGTTTGTCTCACGTTGCAAATGTAAGTAATTTATACAAAAATCAAAATCTATTTGAATATTTTTTGAGTTATTTCGCTGGCTTTCAATAACCAACGTCGATCAGTCAATAATTCTGTTGTCCGAATTTTTTCTCGAATTCCTAGTAATTTATGAGGTTTAGCCTTTAATAATTGATATAATAAAGAAGTGAAATTTAAATAAGTTTGTCGAATATTATTCGATATTTTTTTATTTCTTTTAAGAAAAATCGTAAAAGAAGCAATCATAGACAATAAGGCTTCTTCTTCATCCGTCTCAAAATATATTTTAATTAACATGGTTTTTGCTCCAAGATTATACACCATATCTGAATATTTAACTAGCATCAAATGATTTTGGGCTACCCCGTAATCCTGTTTTCGGTAATTCAAATCAGCCATATTATAATGTAGCGCATCTTCTTGAAAATCTTTTTCTAAATGGGTAGAATAGGTTTGGATAAACTCGGCTGTCCAATCAAATTTTTTGAGGTTAAAACCTAATTTGACAATATTTTTGAAAGTCCAAGGAGATAAAAAACCATTGACATAAAGGAATTTTTGATTAATCCCTTCTAAATACAATTCTAAGCATTGAGCCGCATAATGAAACGCATTATTATTTAATTTCATTTGCCTACCACAAAAATTAATGGCAAAGGTGTAAATATAATTTTTTTCAATTATTGGAATAACCTCCCGATTATCAATTAGTAATTTTCTTAGTTGAATAAAATCTTTTTCTGCATTTTCCTTCGTCAGTAAGTAATAAACATGAAGATAAATTTCTGTTATGGAATCCTTTACCAACGATTTATTTTCTAAATGTTCAACAACTTCTTTGGTAAAACTAAAACTAAAGTCCGCCGACAAAATATTCTTCCAAACCAACATCTCACAGCTTGACTTCAGTTTATTAAAAAAATAAAAACGGTCTAAATTGTCCAAAGAATCTTGTAAATTTTGGTCATATTTTCTTTGTTTTTGCCCTAAAAAATATCGTTTAGCAATATCCGATAATTGATATTCATGAAAATAAAGATTACTACTGGTATGTTTTTTATGGCTTAGGATTTCCTTAGCTCTATTTATATAATGTTTATAATGTTTATCTAATTTTCTTTCCATTAACTCCTCCAAGATAAAAGTATTAATCGTATGTTCCTCTTGTTCTAATCTTAGCGAAGCTAAGAAATGTTCTGCTTGTTTTAGGAGATAATTATTCAAGTGTACTAAAGCTCTATTACTGAAAGGTTGATTTGGATAAAATTTCTTAAATAATAATTCTTTATCTAGGTATTTAGGCAAAAAATCAGGAGCGATACTTCTTAAATAGGTATAAAAAGGTAGTAATTCTGTTTTCTTATTAAAAAAAGGAGAAGCTAAAAAATCACCAAACCTACGCCATTCAATAGGTGTAAAGGTGCCTAACAATAAAATTAGTTTACTATTTTTCATGGATTATTTTTTGAAAAATGCTGACTATCCCTAAAAACACATAATTATTTTCATAAATTTAAAAAAGAATAAATAACTGATAATCAATTAATTAAGATTAGATTCTATTGCAAACAAAGGGGAAGTAAAAGTATGCAAATAGTTCAATCATCTTGAACAATATCAAAAAGTGTAGTTGTAAACACTTCCTTCTGTCACTATCTTTGAGGTATCAAAAGTAAAATAATCAATCATTCATTGCTTTTGGAAATGTTTTTGACATAGTAAGTAATAAGCTGTTTATAAGCAAAAACAAACGATACTTTGATTGTAAATAGTACAAGGAACAATTTTATAAAACCCGTGCTATCTTATTATCCTGTAAAAATGATACCAAAATGATGGATAGGTGTATATTCTTAATTATTTTCTCCCTTTTCCAGCAAATAGCAATGACACAAGCTGTTTGGTCAGGAGATGTCAATAATAATGGATTGGTCAATAAGATTGACTTATTATATCTAGGTTATGCTTTTGGAGAAGTAGGGGCAGCAAGAGCAAATATCAGTAATGAGTGGGTAGCCAACGAATTACCTGATGCATGGGCAGGAAATTTTCCGAATGGCGTTAATTTTTTATATGCAGATTGCAATGGTGATGGTGTAGTCAATGAATTAGATGCGAACATCATTATTGAACATATTGGTTTAAGTCATGATGATGTACTCTATGTGCCCGATGAAATATTAATAGGCCAAGCAGGCGTAAACCCTAGTTGCCAATTTATGAATGGCCCTACAGCCGCACCTGTAGGTCAATTATTTACGATAGACATTGGTTTAGGAGATATGGGCATCCCCATAGAAAATATGGCTGGTATCACCTTTACCATAGATGCCCAACCAGATATATTAGGATTGAATAACACTCAATTAACCTTCAATGAAGATGGATGGATAGAACCAAAGGAAGATCAATCCACTCAAGCCCAGCAAATTGACCAAGAAAAAGCCCGCTTGAAGGTGGCTTTCACTAGAACGGATAGAATACCAGTTAGTGGTTTTGGAGCATTTGCTAAAGTTTCCTTTCTGATAGAAGAAGATATAGTTGATTTATTGATGATAGACACCGTTACTTATACCATTGATAGTATTACCGTTTTGACGGACGAATTAGTAGCGATTCCTATTGTCCCAGACACGCTAAAACTAGCAGTTGATAAAAATTTGATTGTCAGCACAATAGACAATCCAAAGCTTCAAAGTATAGCCATCTATCCTAATCCAAACAAAGGCTTTCTATTAATTGAATCAGCGGAAATAAATTTAGAAAGAGTCGAATTAATTAATAGCTTAGGTCAGTCGGTTTTTTCAAAAAAACTACAACCTAATCGTTTTCAAAGTTTAGATTTTCAAAACCTGCCTAAAGGCATCTATTATGTAAAAATCTATTCCGAAGCAGGCATCAAAACGGAAATTGTTCATAAATTTTAATACATCGCATTTTTGTTTTAACCCTTATATAAGGGGAGGCGGGAATCGATTTTAAAGCCTTAAAGTTTATAAAAATCACTTTTAGTCCTCCCCCATTTGGCAATAATTTAATTATCTCGTCAGGTAATTAATCTAGGATAATCTTTATTATCCTTCTTAATTTGAAATCATAATTTTAGTTAGTAAAATAGACTTGGTCAAGGAGGCATAAAACCATCTTGATCAAGATTTTTTTTTAAAATAATATCTACATAAATGTTACTATATATTATCTTTTTTTTGATTGGACGTATTTTTTTAGAATTCAATTTAACTAAGAATAAGTCTTCTAATAAAGTATCTAAATCAAAAAACTAATCATCCATCAAAAAATCTACTTATTGAGGTCTTCGCCTATATGCAAAGCCTTGACAAGTGCAACCGTTTACTTCGGAAGGGGAGAGACCGAGGTCTCTCCCTTCTCTTTATTTTTACAAGATGAGCGTCCGATTCCGTAGGATGAATGTTTGATCGTCTATAGTGCCTTAATTGATATTAATTACCATTACAATCGTATTCAATACCATCAAGGTTAAAATTCCATTGTATCACATCACCCGTAGTGTGAAATGCCTCCAATTTGATGTATCTAACCCCCGTACCTTGAGAAATTGTATAAATCCTATTATCCAAAGTATTGCAGTCGGAAAGGCTAATTTCGCTATTGGTTGGATCATCGCCGAAATCTAAATCATAAGATGCTGTAACCTTTAGTCCTCCTCCATTTGAATTGCCCGCTCCCGAAATCCGACACATACCAATTACCAAATCATCGCCTTGAGGTATGATTACTCCTAAATCAATAATAATAAACTCACTTCCGTCGGCATTCAAAGTAGTATACATCCCATCGAACGAACCTAAAGCATTTTCAGGAGAATCCACCCCATCTCCGCCACCAGAAGACTCCACGATAGTTCCTGCTCCGGAGCAAGGACCTCCATTATTATTTGTAGGAACTGGATTATTTTCATCTGCATCATCAGGGTCATATTGGGCATGATTCGTAGAATAATTCGCAAAATAACCATCTCCGTCTCCATCGACTCCTGCACAGTTTCCATTTGCAGGGTCAGGGTCACAGGCATTATTGGGGTCACTTTCACCCACATCCAATTGACCATTCTGATTGGCATCTTCTACTTCATCTAAAATTCCATCTCCATCTGAATCTGGATTTCCTCCACCACAACCCAAGACGATTTCTAGATATGGCTTTTTATCAGCAGCTCCATCAAAGGAAATAAATTCTATGTGTTTATTCACATCACCGCCTGTACTTAGCAGTATTAAACCAAAGTTATTGCTTGGGTTATCTAACCAAGCTTGCACTAAAGCAGGCGATAAAGTCATTGCTTGATAGCCTTTAGCATCAGTTGACATAGTGCCTGCGGTAGTAGCATTAAAATCGCCTCCAGGAATAGTCCATGTATTGGTACTCGTAGCTTCATCCCAATTAGATACACCAGCATGCCCCTCTTCTATTCCTTCTTCCCATGCTGTCGATATTGAATGTGCTTCTATTAGGTTTCCTCCACCTTCTCCTCTATCCAGGTACATATAGAGCGTAGCACTAGTCACCGTATTACCCGCATGTCCTGTCAAATCAAATTGGATCAAGCCTCTCTCTGCTTCATTGGCTGTGGCCTTATGATGAATTTTATCTTTTTTACCATAATTCTCCGCTCTATTCATCGATTTTTCTTTGAGATAAGTATCTATTCCTTGGGTTATCGTTATAGTAGAATTTCCTCCACTATCATCAGGAATACATTGATTCATATCATCAGGGTCATATTGGGCATGATTCGTAGGATAATTCGAAAAATAACCATCTTCGTCTCCATCTGCTCCTGCACAGTTTCCATTTGCAGGGTCAGGGTCACAGGCATTATTGGGGTTACTTTCACCCACATCCAATTGACCATTCTGATTGGCATCTTCTACTTCATCTAAAATTCCATCTCCATCTGAATCTGGATTTCCTCCACCACAACCCAAGACGATTTCTAGATATGGCTTTTTATCAGCAGCTCCATCAAAGGAAATAAATTCTATGTGTTTATTCACATCACCGCCTGTACTTAGCAGTATTAAACCAAAGTTATTGCTTGGGTTATCTAACCAAGCTTGCACTAAAGCAGGCGATAAAGTCATTGCTTGATAGCCTTTAGCATCAGTTGACATAGTGCCTGCGGTAGTAGCATTAAAATCGCCTCCAGGAATAGTCCATGTATTGGTACTCGTAGCTTCATCCCAATTAGATACACCAGCATGCCCCTCTTCTATTCCTTCTTCCCATGCTGTCGATATTGAATGTGCTTCTATTAGGTTTCCTCCACCTTCTCCTCTATCCAGGTACATATAGAGCGTAGCACTAGTCACCGTATTACCCGCATGTCCTGTCAAATCAAATTGGATCAAGCCTCTCTCTGCTTCATTGGCTGTGGCCTTATGATGAATTTTATCTTTTTTACCATAATTCTCATCTCTATTCATCGATTTTTCCTTCAAATAGGTATCCTTTCCTTCAGTAATGGTAATAATATCATTACCTCCACCAGCATTATCTGGTATGCAAATACTCTCATCATCTGCGTCATATTGTGCATGAGTGGCAGGATAATTAGCAAAATAACCGTCTCCATCTTCATCTATACCTGTACAATCTCCATGAGTAGGGTTAGGATCACAAGGGCTTAATGGATCACTTTCCCCTGCATCTAATTGACCATTTTGGTTGGCATCTTCTACCCCATCACTAATACCATCCCCGTCTGTATCTGGGTCTAAAGGATTGGTATCTATTCCAGCATGATAAGTTTCTCCACCTGTTTCGGTGTTATCTGCTATCCCATCGCCATCAGAATCACTATAAATGTCAAATGGATCCACATCATCAACATCGTTAACTCCATCATCGTCATCGTCCCAATCTATTGTATTTGACCAACCATCCCCATCAAAATCACAATGAGCTGCTGTTGCATCAGGATCGCAATTGGATTTTGGGTCACTTTCTCCAGTATCCAGTATCCTATCTTTATTAAGATCTTCATCCCCATCTGCAACACCGTCTCCATCTGTATCCGCATTATTTGGATCCGTATCTATGCCTTCATCATAATTACCATCTCCACCAACTTCGATATAATCATAAATGCCATCTCCGTCTGTATCTATTGTATTTGCTCCTGCATTCCCACTACCTGCACAAATATCTGTAGGGAGACTTATTTCTAGGTGTGGTTTTAAACCAGAAAGCAAAACATTTTTAGAATAAAATTTCATTTTACTATCAGCAACACCATCTGCCTTTAAGATAAATCCAAAGTTCGCACTAGGGTTATCAATCCAATTTTGAACAGTAGCTATATCCAAATCCATTTCTACCCATCCTTCATTGGTAGTAGGCATAGTTCCTATTAAAGTGCCCGTAAAATCTCCACCAGCATTGTCCCAGTTATTGGAATTGGTCGCTTGTGCCCAAAGCACATCCTCCTGATTGAAATTAAAGATTTCTCCAATTCCATTTCCTTCTTCCCAATATTTGGTCAAAGGATATGCCTTCACAATAACGTCCTCCTCTTCTATACTACTTAGGTATAATCTTAGTTTTGCTCCACTAATTACATTTCCAGCATGGGCAGATAAATCAAATTGCATTAAGGTTCGTCGCTCTGCATTTGCATTTTGCTCTATTTCCAATTCATAATCTTTCCCGTGGTTAAGATCATCTCCATCTCTAATCCATGCATCCTTTTGAACAGGAAGCTGAGTAATTAAGGTATTTGGTGAAGCATTTACAGGATTACATGGGTTCGCATCATCTGGGTCATATTGTATATGACTAGCTGGATAATTGGCAAAATAACCATCTCCATCTGTATCAACTGAGTTACACTCAGAAGCCAAAACATCTGGATCACAAGGATTTAGTGGGTCAGAAACTCCTTTTTCTACTATATCCGCAATTCCATCATCATCTGAATCACTATGTGCATCAAAAGGATTACTATCTAATGTGTCTAATACCCCATCATTATCATCATCCATATCTGCTTGATTGGATTGTCCATCTTCATCAAAATCACAAACACCAGCTGAATTGATTGGATCACAAAATGCTAATGGATTGTTTTCTCCAGTCTCGAATGCTCCATTTTGATTAGCATCTTCTACCCCATCTGCTAGCCCATCTCCATCTGTATCGGCTACTAAAGGGTTGGTATCTATCCCTACATCATAACTTCCATCTCCTCCTGTTTCTACAATATCCGCTATACCATCTCCATCACTATCAGAGTTCGGGTCGTTTGGATTCACATCATGAGGTTCTGCTACGCCATCTAAATCTTCATCATAATTACATGGTCCACAAACATCTCCGTGACCTTTATGCACTAACCAAGCTAAAATAGAAACGACCTCGGTTTCTCTGTTAAAATAATTATTACCAGGAACATGGCAAATAGTAATCATTCCATCATTATCCGTATCTTGACAATCACACAAACCATTGGCAAGATCAGGCGAACAAGCTTCGTTATCTAATGCATCATAAAGGGAATGTGTAATTGGATAATTGGCAAAAAAGCCATCCCCATCTGCATCAATACCTATACAACCTCCATTTAAAGGGTCAGGATCGCAAGGGTCTAGTGGATTTGAATCTACTCCTAATGTATAAATACCATCTCCGCCCGTTTCAAAATTATCGGTAATACCATCTCCATCAGAATCACTCGTAATATCGAAAATAGCTACATCTACGGAATCTGCTACTCCATCTGCATCTTTATCAAAATCTGCCTCATTGACTAATCCATCTCCATCAAAATCACAACCATTTTGGGTATAATCGTCAGCACAATTATCTACTGCTGTCCAACTTGGTTCAATAATAATGCTATCTCTCTGTACCCCTGTTTGTACCACAAAATTGGAGATATTACTATTATTATCAGGATGCTCTAAAACGGTATGATATAATAAGGGAGAACGATCATTCCCTGGGCCTTGATAAATCACTTTTCCATCCAAGTTGAAATCTCGTTGAGTATAACCTACAGCAATAAAATTGGTTAAAAATTCAGCATTGGTTTCGGTTAATAAGATATGCATAAACATTTGGAAAATATCATTCTGTGGGCCTTGGAAAATAATCTTGGCATCGCCACTAATATCCCCTGACCATAAAGCTCTTTTTCCTTCTATTTCCACTCCAGGAACATCTCCCATTACAGGAGTAAATTGATTGGTAAAATCTACAAAAGGCACTAAGGCAGGGCCAAATCTTTGTGCATATAAGGAATACATCGCTAAATGATTTCTGTGTTTGATAGACACATAATAATCATTGACAGGTACATTTTCAAAGACCATAATGGAATCACCATCTGCGGCTACTACATCACCATCTCTTTGAATCAATCCTGATTGTGTAGTAATAACCTCACTTGGGTTATTAGCGTCCCTTAATTCGACCATTACCCAATCCACAATAGCATTCGGGCCATTAATAGCTAATAAGGCGGGGTCTAATTTTTCTCTACCTCCTGTACCATGATGTAAAAAGCCTAGTAAATCAGTATAAGGTTCTTCTTCAGGAATCAATACTTTTTTACGAAGATCATCCCTCATCAAACCATCGGTACTTCTAATCGCCGCTCCTTGTAAAAAGGCTTTAGTTCTAAGTGCTACGCCAGAACAATGAATGGTTTGCGTTAATAAAGTAGCGTTTCCACATTCATCTATTGCGGAATAATTACGTTCGATTACTTTAGCAGGGCCATCATAAGTAATTGTTTCGTCATAAACAATACTCACATTATTATCGCAATTATCTATCGCTACAATATCAACTCCTAAGACTAAACTATCTGTTCCATTGACACAGGCATCTTCAATATCCAAAGGCAAACTACCTTCAATAATCAGTAAAGCAATTTTCCCTGTGGATTCAATATTTGATTGGTATTCCCAGCCATCCAATGCCAATTCAAAAGAGTTGTTACTTAAAACTCTAACATTGACTAAAACTGGTTCGGTTTGATTATGATCTACGTATTTGGCAATAACTACTGGATTATAGTAATAATTATTAGAGGAGACCACTATGATTCCTGCATTGATGGCTACTTTCCCTACTTCTCCAATCACCTCATTTTTATCATTGGTAATATAAGTTAAACTGTCTACTGCTAAATAGCCTACTTTTTCAGTTGCATGATTTGTTTCTGCATCTACGGAAATTTCTTCCTCCACTTTCAAATCAACCCCTGTAGCCGTTCCATTAGCACATCTTACCGTAGCAGGATCACTCTCAATAGTAGATTGTAGCGTTGTAAAAACAGCAGGGCCACCACTATAAATATTATTAAAATTGACCGTAGTATAAGCGTGATTCGCCAATATATGGCCTACTTCCATATTAAATCCAGCCACATTTGTTCCTTCTTCAATGGCAATCCATGCCACATGTTCCCCGCCATGAATATTATCGTTGGCCTCTTCCTCTTGTAATTTTAGTTCAAATTGGGCAATGGAAGTATTTGACCTATGGCAACTATAGCTACGAAATCCGCCGCTTAAGCAAAACAAAAAGTT
>JAFMDF010000506.1 GCA_017857395.1 Bacteroidota bacterium
AGCTATCATAGTCACCTTTTAACACAATAGCATCGGGGCAACGTTGTAAAGCTAGCTTCATCGGCATAGCGGAACGAATCCCAAATTTTCTAGCTTCATAGCTACAAGAAGCAACAACGCCTCTCCCACTACTCCCTCCAACTAATAAAGGCTTCCCTTTTAATTGATTATTTTTTAATTGCTCAACAGAAGCAAAAAAAGCATCTAAATCAAGATGCACAATTGCATTTTGAAACATTATGTGTAATTTTCTCAGATTGAATTATTTAAAACAATATGTTTCAAAATAGCATCTTTTTTACAACATAAGCAAGTTTTTGTATTTAAAAAATATAATTTGTCTCGATTAGACAAATTTGGTAAGGAGCGAAAAAAATGAAAAAGCGGTAAGGAATTAGTTATTCCTTACCGCTTTTTCATTTTTTCGAGTCATTTAACCTGATTCGAAAACTACCCAAAAGCTTTATATATATCTCTGGTCCAAAGAAAAATACGCAGGATATTTCCCTTCAACATTTTTATAAAAATCCATAATTTTTTTCATATCTGCCGCTATATCATCCGTTGGATAAATAACTCCGCCAACACCTGCTTCTTTTTTAACATAATCCAAATAACCAAAAGTAATAGGCACATTCGCTTTTTTCGCAACGTGATAAAAACCCATTTTCCATTCTTTCCGTAAATCACGCGTTCCTTCAGGTGCAATTACTAAAGCTATTTGATCATGTTTTCCAAAAAAATCAGCCATTTGTTCTATCTGGCTTTTACGAGGTTTATTGGGGTCTTTTTTACTACGATCAATACCTAGGCCTCCCATTGGTTTAACAATTAGTCCTATTGGAAATTTTGTCCAAAAATCTTTAATGGCAATTTTTACAGGAATTCCTAAAATAGAAAAAGCTATCCGAACCATAATGCCATCCCAATTTGTGGTATGTGGTGCAGCAATCATTACACTCCGCGCTGCTTCTTTTGGGATGTTAGAATTCACTTTCCAACCAACTATCCATAATATAAATCTAGCTATTAATTTGCCCATACTGCAAAGGTAGGAAATGGGGGTTGTTAGGACAAATTTTTTATAAATTTATTATCTACTTACTAATTGTTCAAAAGTTTTCAAAAATCGGGTGCCATACCAAGAAAATGCTTCTCCATCTACTAATTGAATTGGCGTAGTTGGAAAAATGACCGCTAATTCGTCAATATGCTTTTGTTTGAAAGGAAAGGGCTCAGAAGACAATAAAATAATGTCAGGTTGACGTGCTTTTAATTCTTCTAAAGTAAAAGAAGGATAACGAGTTTGTTCACCAAATACATTTTCATAACCTGCATGACTTAACATATCATGGATGTAAGTATCTCTACCAATGGTCATATATGGTTTTTGCCAAATTAGGTACGCCGCTTTTTGTTTTTGTGTGGACTGCAATTTTTTTAATAAATACGTTGAATCAGTAATGATTTTTTGGGCAGCCTTTTCTTTTGCTAAAATAGCGCCTAAACTTATAATCATATTCATCGCTTCCGAAAAATCAGCAATATTACTTATCCAAACTGGAAAATGCTGACTTAGTTGCTCGATTTTTGCTTGTTCATTTTCTTCTTTATTCGCTATGATTAAATCGGGTTGCAAGGCAATGACTCGGTCAATATTTACATTTTTTGTACCGCCTATTTTAGGAACAGATTGCAATGCTTCTTTGGGATGTACACAGAACTTGGTTCTACCAACAAGGGCGTCAACCAATCCCAAATCGTAGAGTAATTCAGTAATAGAAGGAACTAGAGAGATAATCCGTTTTGGTGGTTGATTAAGAATTACCTTCCTATCTAGTTGGTCTATATATTCAGTTAGCAAATTTTACATTTTTATTTTTAAATTTACCTCGCTGTCCAAACCACTTCCTCCGCCCCCAACTCTTTCCCTACAAATCGAGCCAATACAAAAAAGTAATCCGACAAACGGTTCAAATATTGAGTTAAAATAGGTTCGACTTTTTCAAGTTCTCCTAAAGCGACTACATTCCGTTCTGCTCGCCGACAAACACAGCGAACCACGTGACAATGAGAAACCACAGGATGCCCACCAGGTAGTATAAAATTTTTAAGTGGTTCAAGGCTTTCTTCCATACGGTCGATTCCTTTTTCCAATAATTCTACTTCAGCATACTTAATTTCTGGTATCCACAGGTTTTCTTTAGAAGGGTCAGCCGCTAAATGAGAACCAATTGTAAATAAAATTTCTTGAATAGCTTTCAGTTCTCCTCGCAAAATTTCATTCGTCAAATGGTCTCTTACCAAACCAATGAATGAATTTAATTCATCGACTGTTCCATAAGATTCAATGCGAATATGATGTTTAGGGAGTCGAGTGCCGCCGAATAAAGCAGTCGTTCCTTTATCTCCTGTTTTAGTATATATTTTCATGATAGTGTGAGGTTGCGAGGTTATGTGGTTGCGAGGTTATGAGGTTATGAGGTTACCCTCATTTATTCATTACCTTATTCAACTCATCAACATCCTATATTGCATCAGGGTTAGCATTGAACTTTAAAATCAAAATTGTTATATTGTTGACAAACAGTAATTTAGGCTTAGTGTTGACTTTAAATAACAATAAAACAATATAGCAATTTAACCGTGATGTATGCTATAAAATCAAAAGGGGCAACAAAAAATGGATTTAATAAAATCTATTTTTTGCGCCCCTTCTGTTATCAATTCAATTTTTTCTAATTTCGATGATTTCTTCGTCGGTTTCCACCGCCACCCCCTTTTCTTTCAAAACGGTCACCCGCATTTACTCGAATTGTACGGCCTTCAAAATCAGCATCCTTTAATTCACTGATTACTTGTTCTGCTGCATTTTCTTCTACTTCAAAGAAGGTGAATTTTTCTTGCATATCAATTCGACCGATAGCTTCACCAGAAATACTGGCTTCTTTGCAAATCATATTAATAAATGGCCCTTTTCCGCCAACATCCATTGATCCAATATTAATGAACAAACGCTGTCTTCTAGCACCATCACCCGCTCCTCTTCCTCCGTCTCTACCTCTTCCACCATCTCTACCTCTTCCACCATCTCTACTTCTTCCACCATCTCTACTTCTTCCTCCGTCTCTTCCTCTTCCGCCATCTCTACCATTATTTCGACTTCTTCGATCCCTAGGCTCTCTTGTATTTAAATCTCTTGCATTGCTATAATTTTTCAAAAATCTAGCAAAAGAAATAGTCGCAACTTTAGCCAATAACTCTTCTTTTGTCAATTCCTCTCCTAATTGTTCTATTAATTTAGGCAAAAACTCTGCAACATGCTCATTTATTGCTGCTTCTTTGATGCTATCAACATGTTTTAACAAACGTTGTTCACAGATTTCTGCCCCTGTAGGTATTTTAACCGCAGAGAATTCTACTTTAAGTGTACGCTCTAATCTTCTTAAGATACTAACATCTCTTGGATGTGCTAAAACTAAAGAAATACCTTTACTTCCTGCTCTACCTGTTCGCCCACTTCTATGCGTATAGAAAGAAAGGTCTTCTGGAATATTATAATGAAAAACATGGGTGATCTCATTGACATCAATTCCCCTTGCCGCGACATCCGTTGCTACTAAAATCTGTAGTCTCTTATCTCTAAAACGAGCCATGACTCGGTCTCGTTGTGCTTGCGTCAAATCACCATGTAAGGCATCTGCTCTATAACCATCTTTCCCCAACATATCCGCTACTTCTCTAGCGTCTCTACGGGTACGGGTAAATACCAAGCCAAAACAATTTTCATTAAAATCCAAAAATCGACGTAAAACTTCATATCTATCAGAAGGATAAACCGATACATATTGGTGGTCAATATCTTGATTAGAAGAATTGGCATGTCCGACCTTAATTTCTACAGGATTGGACATATAATTACTTGAAATTCGACGTACTTCTCTAGGCATAGTCGCAGAAAACAACCAAGTTAATTTCTCATCTGGTGTATTTTCTAAAATCTCATCAATCTCTTCCTTGAACCCCATATTCAACATCTCATCGGCCTCATCTAATACCACATATTCAATTTCTGCAATATTAATTGCCTTTCGTTTTATCAAATCTCGAAGTCTACCTGGCGTAGCTACTACAATTTGCACGCCTCTTTTAATCGCCTTCATTTGTTGGTAAATATCTGTTCCACCGTATACGGCTAAGATATTCAATGGTCGAATATGTTTACCAAATTGGTCTAATTCTTTAGCGATTTGTAAACATAATTCTCTAGTTGGTGCTAAAACCAATGCTTGGGTATACTTTTCCGCTGAATCAACTAAGTCGATTAATGGTAAACCAAAAGCAGCAGTCTTTCCAGTTCCTGTTTGTGCTAAGCCAATCATGTCGGCCTCATCTTGTAATAAAATAGGAATAGCTTGTTCTTGGATAGCAGTAGGGGTCACAAACCCTAATTTTCCAATAGCATCCACTAACGGTTGGGTCAGTCCCAACGAAGCAAAATCACTCATATATTTTTTTTATCGTAACTATCCAGGAATTCTTTGTCTCAGGGGAGAGCGGTGGTGGTTTGTGTCTAACTTAACTCAAAAAAAACCGACGACCTAATTTTAAATTTTATACCTTTTGTCGGTGCTTACAAACCTTCTTAGACAATTACTTTTTCTAATTAGGCTGCAAAGGTACGATATTCTAAGACATATAATCAAAGTTTTTATCAATAAATATGGTGAAAGGTTTACAAATAAGCGCTTAATTAGAATTTAATTTTTAATTTCAAACCATTTTCGTCAATAAATTAAGGGTAAGATTAAAGTTGAAATGTATCGTTTTTCAAAAAATAGCCAATTCATTAGTGTTTATTCTAAAATAAATCGTACGAGAAGCTCTTTGGAATAAAGTCTATTGGTTTGCGCAAGAAGTTAGCGGCAGTTAATATTCTTCAATTTCTTTCCT
>JAFMDF010000507.1 GCA_017857395.1 Bacteroidota bacterium
AAACTCGGTTCAAAGGATAATAGAAAATGAAGTTGTACCGTTTGTGGGTGTAAAAATTGAGTAAATATTGGTATAGTAAATATATGCAAATGATACATTTGTATCATTTGCATTATTATTGCCCTTGTCTTATTTTGAAGAAATATGTTTTCTGAATACCAATTTTTTGGGACAGTAAATTTTGTCAGTATTTATTAAAAAAATTAAGAATGTCGGTAAAATGTCAGCCAATTTTTTAGTACTTCCTGACAAAATTACAAATAATACTATTATTTGCCATAGTGTTTTTTCGATGGAACCGAATTTGAATATTTCTAAATCAAATCATTTAGCAATTTCCCATCTATAAACCTAAAAATAACTTACAATCCAATAAAGGGTTTTCTTATAAAAATCTCAGTACCTAAAAAATTAAGTCAAAGACTTGAAAAATATCGACTCGAAGATACAATCTTCGAATATCGGCTCCAAAGTTGGATTGAAATTCGATGCCGATGGTCGAAGTTTGCAACTTCGACCCAGTATTTTTCATGTTTTCAACATGATTTCCTGTAAAATCATTTTTATAAGAAAACCCTTCAATCCAATAGTCCTTATAAGCCTTTCCATTAAAAAATGCCTACCTTTATAAATTTCATTTTTCTATCAAAAGGGAAACAGCCATACTTAAAAAGAGCAGGACTGTTCTCACATTAGGAAACACTATTTCTTATAAACTTAATTATGAGTAAAAAATAAAAAGCTGCAATGCTAAAACTTTTAATATTTTAACTTGTGTAATTAATAGTAAAGAGACCAAATTAGGTAAAAATATTATCAGGGAAGGGATTATTCTGATAGACAAGATAGGAATCGAAAGTTTTACTTTTAAGAAATTAGCAAAGGTAATGGGGTCAACAGAAGCGTCTATTTATAGGTATTTTGAAAATAAGCATGCATTTTTAGTCTATTTAGCTTCTTGGTATTGGGAGTGGGTTCGTTATCGAATAGGCTTCAATACAATGAATGTATACGAACCAAAAAAACAGTTAAGATTAACGATAAAAACAATTGTTGATACTATAAGATTAGCAACTCCTGCTGAATATATAGACAGAGATTTATTACATAATATAGTCGTAAAAGAAGGAATTAAAGCTTACCACATTAATCAGGTGGAAAAAGAAAATCAAATGGGCTTCTTCACTCCTTACAAAGCTTTAAGTAAAAGGATGGCTGATATTATTGAGTCGATAAATCCTGATTTTCCTTACCCTAGAACTTTAGCGAGTAATCTACTGGAAATGGCTAATAATAAAATGTACTTTGCTCAACACTTACCAAAATTAACCGACTTAAAATTAAGAGACGGTAATATGAAGAAGTTGGAAGAAATGTTGGAGCTCTATGTGTTTAAGTTGTTGGCATTCGGCGGCTAAGCACTAACAGTAGCTTTCTTTTAATAGTACTCATAAAAGTAGTTAAATTAATAAAAATAGATAATGAATAAAGAAATAGCATGGAAGCCACTCAAAAGACTTTATGGACTGTTAGCATTAGACAGTAAAGATATTAGTTATATTTATTTATACGCCATTTTTGGTGGAATCATTACTTTAAGTTTACCACTTGGTGTCCAAGCTATTATTGGAATAATTGCTGGTGGAACGATGTCAAACTCCTTGTATATTCTCGTAGGTATAGTGACACTAGGAACGGCACTTACTGGAATACTCAAAATTATGCAATTAGTGGTTGCAGAAACTTTGCAACGACGTATATTTACTAGGTCTGCTTTTGAATTTGCAATCAGGCTACCCCAAATTCGGTTGGAAAGCGTGCAGAATGCCTATCCACCAGAATTGGTCAATCGTTTTTTTGATACATTGACCATTCAAAAAGGAATGCCTAAGTTATTGATGGATTTTTCCACCGCCATTTTAAATATTGTCTTCGGGTTAATCCTTATTTCCCTATATCATGCTTTTTTTGCCTTTTTTGGTGTTTTCCTGTTAGTCATCGTTGTGTTAATTTTCTGGTTTACCGCAGCGGGAGGATTAAAAACGAGTTTGAAGGAAAGCAAATATAAATATGCCGTAGCGCATTGGTTAGAAGAAATTGCTAGAGCTAATACGACCTTCAAATTATCAAATGGAGACCGTTTTTCTATGCAAAAAACCGATGGACTAGTTGTCAGTTATTTAGATGCCAGGAAAGCCCACTTTAGGATTTTAGTAACTCAGTTTGCCAGCATGGTTGGGTTTAAAACCTTGATTACTGCCGCTTTACTACTATTGGGTAGCTTGCTTGTTGTGGAAAATCAAATCAACATTGGTCAATTTGTAGCGGCAGAAATAGTTGTCTTACTAATTATCGCCGCGGTAGAAAAATTGATTCTGAGTATGGAAACGTTATATGATATGTTGACCGCTTTAGAAAAAATTGGTTTTGTGATGGATATTCCATTAGATAAAGAAGGAGGCGTTCCTTTCAAAGAGGTAGATACAGGAAAAGGCATAGCGGTGGAATTAAATAATATCAAATTTAAATTTAGAGATGATGTAAAATATACCATTCGAGATGTCTCTATGTCGATTAAACCTAACGAAAAAATTTGTATAACAGGATATAATAGAGCAGGAAAAAGTACCCTAGTTCGATTGATTTCAGGATTCTTTCATAGGTATGAGGGAAATATGACTTTCAATGGTATTCCTGTTACCAATTTAAATATTAAAGACCTACATAACAGAATTGGTGAATTTTCATCTGACTTAGATATTTTCGAAGGTAGTATTCTCGAAAATATCAAACTGGGTTATCAAAATATTGCGCTAAAAGAAGTTATCGAAATAACCAAAAAAATTGGGATTGAAAAGTTCATCCAACAATTACCTAAAGGTTACCAGACCCAATTATTACCAGGGGGTAAGAATATACCAGGAAGTGTAAGAAATAAAATCATTTTAGCTCGTGCTTTAGTTACCAAACCACAACTATTAACTATAGAAGATGTGTTTGCTAATATGGAGGCAGACGACAAAACGCAGATGATTGAATTATTAACCAACAAAGAAAATAATTGGACTTTAGTAGGAGTGAGTGATGATATAGAATTTGCCAAAAAATGTGACCGTGTTTTCATTATGCGTAAAGGAGAAATCATTGAGCAAGGCACTTTTGAAGAGATTAAACGGTGCCCACACTTTAAAAATGTTTTTCGATAGTAGTATAATTTATTGATAAGCAACTAAACGTAAAAAACTAATGCTAAATATATCACCCAATTCTGTTCAAAATAGAATGGAGCAAAGCGATTATCAATCGTTTCAAAAAATAGATTTGCCTGCCTCAAATCGAATGTTCAAATATTGGCTAATTGGTACATTTATCGTCCTATTCCTAATGCTCTTTTTACCGTGGACACAAAATATCCAGACCAAGGGAAAGGTCACTACGCTGAACCCTGGTCAAAGACCACAAAGTATCGAAGCGACTATTGCTGGTCGAATTGATAAATGGTTTGTACGGGAGGGACAATTTGTTAAAAAAGGAGATACGATTGCTCATTTAGCAGAAATAAAAGTTGATTATTTTGATGGAGACTTAGTCAATCGAACTAAACAACAGGTGGAGGCAAAATCTGGTTCTATTGTAGCTTATGGTCAAAAAGCCAATGCACTTGACCAACAAATACAGGCAATGCGCCAAGAGTTGAAGTTCAAAAAACAACAATTAGAAAATAAGGTCCAACAAGCAGCCTTTAAAATCGAGAGTGCCAAGGCAGGTTTAAAACAAGCAGAGATAGATTTTCAAATTGCCGAATATCAATATAGACGAACTGATACTTTATACCAAAAAGGGATTAAATCGTTGACGGATTTAGAAGGAAAACGACTGAAGTTGCAAGAGACGGATGCAAAAGTAGTAGCAGCCACTAATAAATTGGCAGAAGCAAAAAACTATCTGCAAATTGCGCAATTGGATTTTAAGACCATCGAAAATGAATATGCTAACAAAATAGCTAAAGCAAATAGTGATAAATTTAGTACCCTTTCTGCCCAATTTGATGCCAGAGGAAGTGTCAATAAACTAGAAAATCAGTATCAAAATTATCTGCGTCGGTCCGACTTTTATTATGTGACTGCCCCACAAGATTGTTACATTAACCAAGCATTAAAAAAAGGACTTGGGGAAACCGTCAAGGAGGGCGAGGCATTGGTGACGATTATGCCTGCTGATTTTGATTTGGCTGTAGAATTATTTGTTGCGCCAATGGATTTGCCATTGATTCAGTTAGGAGAGGAGGTGCGATTTATTTTTGATGGTTGGCCCGCTTTTATTTTTAGTGGCTGGCCTGGGTTGTCCTTTGGGACGTATCATGGGCATGTAATGGCAATTGAAAACAATATTAGTAAAAATGGAAAATATCGAGTCCTAGTAAGTTCGCATGACGATAAACCTTGGCCCGATGCTTTACGAGTGGGTTCGGGGGCACAAGGTATCGCCTTATTAAATAATGTACCCATTTGGTATGAACTTTGGCGTCAATTGAACGGTTTCCCTCCTGATTTTTATAATGAGGAAGAAAGTAAAGAGGAAGAGGTGAAATTGAAAGCTCCCGTAAAATCTTTGAAATAAAGCAATTATTCTTTGTCGTTCCTTAGGAACGCTGAAAAATTAACTTACTATTTTGGAGAACCACTTTTACGTCCGTACCGGACTCCAAAATGGGGTTTTAGGGGGCAGAATTTATGATTCCCCATTTGGGAATCATAAATTCTGCCCCCTAAGTACCCCTTTGAGAAGCAGCATAGCTGCGTTCGAGGGGTTATGAAAGAGTGTAAAGTTATTTTTTTATCATTCCTTAGACTGTTATCCTTTTACAAAAAAGAAAAATGAATCATTTTTTAAAAAAAATATATCGCTAGGTTCGCTCAAATTTTTGATTAATACATAAATTACACGAAATA